>CAXMPL010000227.1:0-7886 GCA_964195125.1 uncultured Kiloniellales bacterium
GAGGTCGGGTCGACGACCACACCGCCGCTGCATGCAGCCAGGACGATCGCTCCGACGATGACTGCGGTGACGATCCGATGCATGTTCGTACCTCCGGGTTGGGCTCTCGTGCTGAGACGCTGTGCCGGGCCTGTTGGGTTCCCGGCGTCGACTGATAGCCTGCAATTTCTATGGCGACAATCGGGATCGACATCGGGGGGACGAAGGTCAGGGGTGTTCGCGTCGAAGACGGGACAGCGGTCGAGCGCACCTCTGGCCTCGTTGGCGACAGCGACCTGATCGCCGCCGCTACCGCCGCCGCTCGTGAGCTTTGGACAGAAGAGGTCGACGCCGTCGGCGTCGGGCTCGCCGGCTTGGTCCGGTGGCCGGAAGGGACGTTTGCCTGGGGGCCGCATCTGTGGGGGACTGACGTCCCGGTGAAGGAGGCCCTGGAGGACGAACTCGGCGTGTCGGTGGTTGTCGACAACGACGCAAATGTCGCTGCCTTTGGAGAGCTCCGTGCGGGTGTCGCCGTCGGATTCGATAACTTCCTCATGGTCACGCTTGGCACCGGTCTCGGCGGAGGGATCGTGACCGGTGGAGCGATCTATCGCGGCGGGTCGTTCGCCGGCGAGTTCGGGCATATGGTCTACGACACGGGTGGCATGTTGTGCGACTGTGGCAAGCGAGGATGCTGGGAAACTGTTGCCTCGGGTCCAGCCCTAATCCGTCTGGCACGCGAGGTGATCATGCTCAACCCAAAAGGCTCTCTCGCCGCCACGATCGGTACCGACTCGATCTCGGGCGACGACGTCACCGCGGCTGCCGATGCAGGAGACGAGGTCGCCCGCGGGCTGGTCGCCCAGGTGGGGTCGGAGTTCGGCCGGGGCCTGGGTAGCCTGATAGCGATCTTCGACCCCGCGATGATCGTTGTCGGTGGCGGTCTGGGCTCGGTCGGAGAGTCACTGCTCGGCCCGGCGCGGAGGGTGGCTGCTGAGGGGTTGCACGGTGGCAATCACCGGCTCCTCCCACCCATCTTGGTCGCCGGATTGGGCCCAGACGCCGGAGCCATCGGGGCAGCGGCCATGGCAAGGGAGGGAGCCTGATGAAACCGGTACCGGTCGATCCGACCGAACTGCAACGACAGGAGTGGAGAGCCAACTTCCGCGAAGCGGTGTTGATGCTCCCCAACGTGATCAAGCTGCTAGCCCGAATCTTGAGGGATCCCAGAGTTCCAGTACGAACCAAGGCCTTTTCCGGTGCCGTGCTCCTCTACGTTCTTTCACCGATCGACTTGATTCCGGACTTCGTCATCGGTTTCGGAAAACTCGACGATCTCATCCTGTCCGCAGTGGCGATTCAGCATCTGATCGAATCCGCAGGGCCAGAGATTGTCGCCGAGCATTGGAACGGCTCGGACGCATCGCTCGACCTCATCCTGACCGCCGCCGAGATGGGGGCAGAGGTCATCCCGAAGCCGCTGCGCAAGATGCTGCCTGGGTAGGAGCGCTCGGCTTCGCCTCGCATCCGTACGACATATCACGTCGCACGTATTGCGAAGTGCATTGATGCTCGCCCATAGTTGAAGCACCACCTAGCCTTTGGCTATGAAGTTCCGCAGGATCGATGAGCTTCCCCCGTATGTGCTGGCCGAGGTCAATCGCCGTAGCCACGAGATGCGCAGAACCGGGGTGGACGTCATCGACCTCGGGTTCGGGAATCCCGACATCCCATCACCGCCGGTCGTGGTGGACAAGCTGGTCGAGGCTGCGAGAAATCCCAAAAACCACGCGTACTCAGCATCGAAGGGGCTGCCAAACCTGCGCAAGGCGGTTGCCGATCGCTACCTGCGCCGTCACGGTGTCGAGCTCGATCCGGAAACCGAAGTGATCAACACCATCGGAGCCAAGGAGGGGTTGTCGCATCTGATGTGGGCTCTGGTCCAGCCCGGCGACGTTGCTCTGGTTCCAGAACCCTCATATCCCATCCACATCTATGCCGCCGTTCTAGCCGGGGCCGAGGTGCGACGGGTCCATCTTTCGACCGGCGCCGACTTCATCGAACGGTTGACCGAGACGTTCCACAACAGCTGGCCGAAGCCACGGGTCATCGTGACTTCGTTCCCGCACAACCCGACGACGGCCACTGTCGACGTGGACTTCTTCGAGCGCCTCGTCGCCTTCGCCCACGAGCACGAGACCATGCTCGTCCACGACTTTGCCTATGCCGACATCTCCTATGCCGGCTATGAGCCGCCCAGCCTCCTCCAGGTGCCCGGTGCCAAGGAGGTCGGTGTCGAGCTATACACACTGTCGAAGAGCCACTCGATGGCAGGGTGGCGTGTCGGATTCGTGGTTGGGAACCACGAGATGATCGCGGCCCTCGCCCAGCTCAAGTCCTACCTCGATTACGGCACCTTCCAGCCCATCCAGATTGCCTCGATCATTGCCCTCAACGAATGCGATGACTACGTGCCGCACGTCGTGTCCACGTATGAACGGCGCCGCGACATCCTTGTCGACGGGCTCGCTCGATTCGGGTGGGAGATCGGCAAGCCGAAGGCCACCATGTTCGTGTGGGCGCCAATCCCTGAGCCATACCGGGACATGGGCTCGCTCGAGTTCGCCCTCCATCTGCTCGACCACGGGCGGGTGACGGTGAGTCCCGGAGTGGGCTTTGGACCGTCGGGGGACGGCCATGTCCGTTTCGCCCTCGTCGAGAATGACCAGAGGATCGCTCAGGCGGTCCGAGGTGTCAGAAACGCTTTGGATCGGATCTAGAGGCTCCGCAAATAGGGGCGCGATCCGGTCTGTCAGCGAAGGCATTTTGCGGAGCCGTGGCCCGAGCGGCCCGCCGCGAAGCGGCAGGAGCGGGAAAAATGGCAGGCTCGGCAAATAGGGGCGCGATCCGGTCTGTCAGCGAAGGCGTTTTGCGGAGCCGTGGCCCGAGCGGCCCGCCGCGAAGCGGCAGGAGCGGGAAAAATGGCAGGCTCCCGTTGGCTCCGCCCGCAAAGGGCAACGACTGTCGCGGCCTCAACCCTGATCGACCGGAGACCGATCATGTTCCGTGAGAGAATTTCGCGGTCTCGGTACCACGATCACTTCCGGCTCCCTAGGGAGCCTGGCGGGAGCTGCTATGGCAGTGGTGTTCAGTACGAGTATCGCTGACGCCGAGATGCTCGGATTCCACTACAACTCCACGCTGATGGGGGTATTCGCTTTTGGGGGATTCATCCTCGGACCGTGGGTCGCCCTGCGGAGGTTTGGCTTCCCGCTAGCGGAAGTGACGTCGGCCCTCGCCGTGGTGTGGATGCTCCTGTTGTTCGTCACCGTAGGCCCGATCTTCGATGCCGTGGGGCCACCGTGGCTCCTCCTCACCCCGATCCTTGCTGCTCTCGCCATAGCCAGGATGATCACTGCACCATTGGCCCGTTTCGTCGAACCTGCACCCGCTCGCTCCGACAAGGAACCTACGGCGGCGCTCTGACGTGAACCTCCACGGAAAGCGTGCATCCGGAACAGTTCGACCGAGCCTTCTCCATCGAGCCTGAAGGGAACCCGCCGGGTTCTTGCGAAACCTCACTCGGTTCGGTCAAGTCGTACTCTGGGTGTGATCCTTACGGAGGCTGATGAAGACGTACGCCATCCTGTTTCCCGGCCAGGGGAGCCAGTTCGTCGGGATGGGCGCCGATGTGTTCGCCGCCCGGCCCGATCTGCTTGGCGACACCGCCGACGAAGTCCTCGGCTGGTCGTTGTCGACGGTCGTTTCCGAGGGACCCGACGAGGAGCTCACCAGAACGGACCGGGCCCAGGCTGCGCTGTTTGCCATCTCGTATACATTGTGGATCCTGCTCGCCGACGCGATGCCAAGGCCCCCCTCCGCCACCGCCGGCCATTCCCTGGGCGAATACACCGGTCTCGCCGCCGCTGGTGCCATCGGTTTTTCCGAGGGGCTCGGTTTGGTCGCAGCGCGCGGCCAGGCCATGGCCGAAGCGGCTGCGCTCGAGCCGTCGACGATGCTGGCGCTGATGGGCGCCGACGTCGCGGCAGCCGAAGCGATGGCCGCCCAGCGTCGCGATGAGGGAGGCAAGCTGTGGGTGGCGAACATCAATGCTCCGGGGCAAATCGTTCTCGCCGGAAGCATGGAGGATATCGACTGGCTGCTGACCAACGCCGACCAGGTTGGAGCGCGGCGCGCCATCCCGCTCAACGTAGCCGGGGCATTCCATTCCCCGTACATGGTGCCGGCGGCGGGGCGTCTTGCTCAAGCGCTGAGCGCCGCTGATTTTGGGGATACCAAGTTCCCTGTCTACGCCAATGTGAGCGCCAAACCGATGACGGACCCGCGGGGACAACTGGCCAGGCAACTCGTCGAGCCGGTGCGGTTCGCCGAATCCCTCGAGCGAATGGCCGCCGATGGGATCGACGCGTTCATCCACGTCGGACCGGGGAACGTGACAGCCGGTCTCGCCAGACGCTCTGCTCCGGGCGCTGATACCTACACCGTATCCGCGATTGACGACATCGAAGGGGCCGTCGCCTTCATAGAATGAGTGTGTTGCCCAGATGAGGAGCCGCAAATGCGGAGAGCAGCGATCACGGGCTGGGGACGATGCACGCCGGATCCCGTCCTGACCAACGACGACCTGGCGTCGGTGATGGATACGACCGATGAGTGGATCACGACCCGCTCCGGCATCAAGGAGCGTCGGGTATCGCACGTCGAGAACTCTGACATGGCAACGGTGGCCGCCCACCACGCCCTCGCTGCCGCCGGCCTCGGAGCCGAGGAAATCGATTACATCATGGTCGCCACCTGCACCGGAGACCGTCAGATCCCTGCGATGGCATGCCACGTGCAGGACAAGCTGGGGGCGACGAACGCTGCTGCGAGCGACGTCAACGCCGGTTGCACCGGGTTCATCTACGGCCTCAACCTGGCAAACGGACTCATCGCTGCTGGATCGGCGTCGAAGATTCTCCTCATCGGGTCGGAGCGGATCACACCCTTCCTGGATCTCGAAGAGCGATCCACCGCGGTGCTCTTCGGCGACGGTGCCGGTGCCGCGGTGATCGAAGCCGCACAGGGGGAGGAGGGTCTCCAGTCGATCAACGTTGGGTCGGATGGCACCATCGCCGACGTGCTCACATGCCAGGGGATCGGGTCGTCGTACGTCGGACAGCCACCGGTTCCAGTCCGGGTCCTCATGGATGGCTCGGCCCTGTTCCGTAACGCCGTCCTGGGGATGAGCGCCGCCGCCGAGAAGGCAATCGCCGATGCGGGATGGACCGGAGACGACATCGATCTGGTGATCCCGCACCAGGCCAACATCCGAATTATCGATGCCACGGCGCGACGGCTCGATGTCGACGATGCGAAGGTCTACACCAACATCGCCTCCTACGGCAATACCTCGGCCGCATCGATCCCGCTCGCATTGTCGGAGGCGCTCGACGCGGGCAGGGTCGAGCCGGGAGCCAAGCTGATCCTTGTCGCCTTTGGCGCCGGTCTGACGTGGGGAGCCGCCGGAGTCGTCTGGGGTGACCGCGTGGAGCCAATTACCACCAGTGACGCCGCATTACCGCCCACGGACAAGACCGGCCTCGAGATCGTCTTGGAACGCCAGGCCCTCCGCAGCGCATGAGCCGAGTCGCACTGGTAACGGGGGGGTCGCGGGGCATCGGCAGGGCAGTCGCCGAGCTTCTCGCCACACAAGGCCACCGGGTGGCGGTCAACTACGCGGCCAACGAGGTGGCTGCCGATGCCGCGGTCGGGGCGATTGCTGCGGCCGGCGGGAAGGCAATCGCGGTGCAGGCCGATGTCGGGGACCCCGACTCGGTGACTGCCATGTTCGCCATGGTCGGTGAACGGTTGGGCTCGGTCGAGATCCTGGTCAACAATGCTGGGATCACTCGTGACGCCCTGGTTCTCCGCATGGGAGTCGAAGCGTGGGACGAGGTCATCGAAACCAACCTGCGATCCGTCTACTTGGTATCGAAGGCTGCGCTGCGCGGGATGCTGCGCGCAAGGTGGGGGAGGATAGTCTCGATCAGCTCGGTTTCCGGTGTTGCGGGCAACCCCGGACAGGCGAACTACGCCGCATCCAAGGCGGGAATCATCGGATTCACCAAGTCGGTGGCTCGCGAGGTGGGGAGTCGAGGCATCACCGTCAACGCCGTCGCCCCCGGATTCATCGAGACCGACATGACCAACGCACTGGGCGACGAGATCACAACGGCAGCACGCGAGCGCATCGCGCTCGGGCGTTTGGGGCAACCAGAGGAAGTGGCGGCGGCGGTGGGCTATCTTGCCTCCGACGATGCTTCCTACGTGACGGGTCATACGCTTGTCGTCGACGGCGGAATCGCCCTGTGAACCATCCAGCAAGGAGAGAGAACCATGGACCGTAGCGAGATCGAGTCGAAGCTGAACGACCTGCTCGTTGACGAGCTTGGGATCGATCGGGACGCCATCGCCCAAGACGCCAAGTTCGAGGAGGACCTCGATGTCGACTCGCTAGGAGTCGTTGAGCTGCTGATGGCGCTCGAGGACAATTTCGGCGTCAAGATCCCCGACGAGGAGGCCGAGCAGATCACGACCGTCGGCGAAGCCGTCGACCTGGTCGAGAAGAAGCTCGCAAGCTGAGGGAGGCGTTGTGGAAGACCGTCGCGTCGTCATAACCGGGCTGGGGACGATCAACCCGGTTGGCGCCACCGTCGACGCGACCTGGAAGAACCTGCTCAGCGGAACGTCGGGGATCGGTCGCGTGCAACGGGTCGATGTGAGCGACCTCCCCTCGAAGATCGCCGGAGAGGTCAGCGATTTCGAAGTCACCGATTACATCCCGAAACGGCTGGCGCGCAGGATGGACCGCTACGCGCAGTTCTTCTGGGTGGCGGCGCGGGACGCTCTGGCCGATGCCGGTATCGCCTATGAGGAGGACGATCCCGAGGCATACCGCACTGGAGTAGTGGTCGGCAGTGGTATTGGTGGCGTCGAGTCCTTCGAGCAAGAAATCGACACGCTGTTCCACGTCGGCCCCCACCGGGTGAGCCCGTACGGTATCCCGAAGATCATCGCCAACATCGCCGGCGGTCAGGTGTCGATCGACTTCAACCTCTACGGACCGAACACAACGGCGGTGACTGCCTGTGCGGCATCCGCCAACGCGATCGGTGATGCTGGTGAGCTGATCAAGCGAGGCGCCGCCGACGTCATGGTTGCCGGTGGGGCAGATGCCTCCATCACGCGTTTTGCCATGGCCGGGTTCGCCCAGGCCCGGGCGCTGAGCACCAACAACGAAGACCCACTGGGTGCAAGCCGTCCGTTCGATGCCGATCGCGATGGCTTCGTGATGGCTGAAGGGGGAGCTGCACTCATCCTCGAGGAGCGCGAGCATGCGCTGGCTCGTGGAGCGACGGTGTATGCAGAGCTCGTCGGCTATGGGATGTCGGCCGATGCCTATCACATCACGCTGCCTCGACCAGGCGGGGACGGGGCAGCACGCGCTATGAAGGCGGCGCTCGATCATGCTCGGATTACTCCGGAAGACATCTCGGTCATCAACGCCCACGGAACGTCTACGCAGGCAAACGATGCCACTGAGACCGTCGCAATCAAAACCGTGTTCGGCGACCGCGCCTATCAGGTCCCCACATCATCCACCAAGTCGATGACTGGACATCTGCTCGGGGGCGCCGGCGCCGTCGAAGCGATCGCCAGTGTGCTCACGATCCGCGACGGGACCATCCCGCCGACGATCAACTATGCAACGCCGGACCCGGAATGCGACCTCGACTACGTGCCGAACGAAGCGCGTGAGGCAGAGGTGCGTTACGTGATGAGCAACTCCTTCGGTTTCGGCGGCCACAATGTGGCGCTGATCTTCACCGCCGCCTAGAGCTCAA
>CAXMPL010000228.1:0-5969 GCA_964195125.1 uncultured Kiloniellales bacterium
ACGGGTTGCAAGGAAGACTCCGCCGAGCCCGGCGAGGATCAGCAGGGTCGCGAGGTAGAACGTCACGTTCTCCTGCCACAGGTTGAGTTCGACAAGCGAGCCAGGCCGCACCACGGGTAATGCGGGCTCGGTAACGGCCTCAGCGCTTGCCACCGGGTCGGCTTCCGTCTCCGCGTCTGTAGCCGGTGCCGGGGGCAAGCGCACCGTCTGGGACGCCGACGCGATCGATCCGTCGACCTCAACGGCAACGGCTACCTCGACCGTCCCAAATTGGTCAGACACATAGGACAGCAGATACTGGTTGGTCAATTGGTCGGCGATTTCGGTGAAGATCCCCTCCAGAGCGGCGGGATCGGTTGCAGGGACGACCGTGCCATTGGTAGCGGTCGCGAGTCGCGCCAAGGCTTCAGAGTCATTCTCGGGCGTCTGCAATTCGATCGCATAGAAGGACACCTCTTGGCCCAGCATCGCCACCAGCGCCGTCTCCAGCGTGGTTTGGCTCACTGTGTCGCCGCCGTCCGACAGCAGGATGACGATTCGTCGCGCTCGAGATGTGGGATTGAACTGGTCGGTGGCGATCAGGAGGCCGTCGTAGAGCGCGGTCTCGCCAGCGGCGTTGAGCCCCAGGACCGCGGCCGCCGTGCTATCCGCGTCGCTCGTGAAGCTGCTGGCGACTGCCGTCGTGTTGGCGAAGGTCACCACGGCTACCCGTACTCCACGTGGCATCTCATCGATGAAGCTGAGCGCGGCGGATTGGGCTGCGGAGAGCGGGCCCCCGGTCATGCTCCCTGATACATCGAGCACGAGAACCACCTCGAGGTCGTCCGAGGGGACGGCTTCGACGGCAGCGTCGACTACCGTGCCGTTCTCGGTGATGATGAAGGCCTCTGATGGAATCTCGGTACCGACCAGCTCGCCTGGTACGCCGACGGTGATGGTGACCTGGGGATGGCCTGTGGTATCGACGTCTTCGAAGCGGAGCGGCAAGGGATCTGCGTTCTGCGCCATGGCGGGGAGGGCGATCGTTATCAATGCCACCCCTGTCGTCACAACGAGCGTCGCCGCAGCGGTGCGGACTCGCCGCTTCACCTCTCGCGCCCCCCAGCATTGAGTCCTGCGTTGACAAAGGCGAGATCGGGGGTGCCGAAGATCTGGGGGGGAAGCTCGATGCCGAGATCCTTGAGCCGTTCGGTGAACCGGGGACGAACTCCGGTTGGCACGATCGTGCCAAGAGACCTGCCCTGGCCATCGAGGCCGGCTGAGTAGTCGAATTCGAAGATGTCCTGCGTGGTGATCGTGTCGCCCTCCATGCCAACGATCTCCGTCACCTGGGTGACCCGACGGCTGCCGTCACGCATTCGACTGAGGTGCACGATGAGGTCGAGGGAGGAGGAGACCTGTTCTCGGATGGCTCGCGAGGGAAGCTCGATGCCGGCCATCAAGATCATTGTCTCCAACCGAGCCAGGGCGTCGCGGGGGCTGTTGGCGTGAACGGTGGAGAGGGAGCCCTCATGGCCAGTGTTCATCGCCTGCATCATGTCGAGGGCCTCACCGCCCCTTGCCTCTCCGACGATGATGCGATCGGGTCGCATTCGCAACGCGTTGCGCACCAGGTCCCTGATCGTGATTTCACCCTTCTGCTCAACGTTGGGAGGGCGGCTTTCCAAGCGGACCACGTGTCGCTGGGACAGCTGCAGCTCGACGGCGTCTTCGATGGTGACGACCCGCTCTCCCTCCGGAATGAACGACGAGATGACATTGAGCAGAGTCGTTTTCCCGGTCCCGGTGCCGCCGCTGACGATGATGTTGAGTTTTCCTGTGACCGCACCCCAGAGGAGCTCGGCAACCAGCGGCGTCATGGTCCCAAGGTCGACGAGGTCCTCCATCGAGAACGGATCCTTGGCAAAGAGTCGAATCGTGACCACCGGACCGTCCACCGCCAGGGGCGGGATAATCGCGTTGACCCGTGAACCGTCGGGGAGCCTGGCGTCCACCATCGGCGATGATTCGTCGATGCGGCGCCCGACCTGGGCGACGATGCGGTCGATGACGCGCCGCAGGTGCTGGCGCGACATGAATCGGGTGTCGGTCTCGATCAGCTTGCCGTCGCGTTCGATGTAGATGGCTTCCTCTGCATTGACCATGATCTCGGTGACGGTCGGATCGTCGAGGTACATCTGAACGGGCCCGAACCCGAGAATGTCGTCCCGGATTTGTGAGGCCAATGCTCGAGCCTCCTCCGGCGTCAGCTGGACGGCTTCCTCGGCCATGGCCGCGTTGAGCTCGGTCGTGACGAACTCCTGTAGCTCCTGCTCGGAGAGGGAAGGGTCGTACAGGCGTGCACCAAGCTTGGCGAAGAGCGCCTCCTGGGCCCGCCGCTTGAGGTGGACCAGCGGATCGGTGCCTTGTTGGCCCTGTGTGCGTAGAGCGCTTGGCGACGCGGCCTTCTCATTGGCTTCCGTTCGCTTGAGTCGCTCGTTCAGCTTCATGGGCTGCTCCTTCGGTTCGACCATCGAGAACGCTTGACCGGTGCCTCGGTGAAGAGCGCAGCGGTGGCCAGGAAGCTCTTTCCTACCGGCGAGCGGGGCGCGGACTCAACTACGGCGATGCCCTGATTCATCGATAGGGGCACGGCGCGGTCACTCGGTATCGTGGCCGCGATTGGTAGCCCAACGACCGCGCTTGCCTCTTCGACCTCGATGCCCACCCTGCTGTCGGCCCGGTTGAGCACGAAGTGGCGGCGTTGCCGATCCATGCCAAGCTGATCGAGGGCGTCCACAACCTTCCGCGTTGCCCTGACTGCTGCAGCCGAGAGGTCGCATATGAAGACGAGGTCGGTGGATAGCTCCATCGCAGCGAGCGTGGTCTCGGTGAGCCCCGCTGAGGTATCGATGACGACGAATTGGAACTCCTCGGCGAGGAGCCGCACCGCGCGTTCGACCGCTTGCTCATCAACCTGCTCGCCTTCGGCGGGTGTGTCCGGGGCACATAGCACGAACAGGTTGGGGTTTTTCGTGGTGAGGAAGACCTTGAGGGTCGTTGTGGAAAGATGGCCGGGGGCGCCGGCCAGGTCTGCGATCGTATTCTCCGGCTTCAGGTTCAAGGCCCCGGCGACGTCACCGAATTGCAAGTCGAGGTCGACGAGCACGACCTTCTCTTCCCCACTGGCAAGACCACTCGCCAGGTTGGTGGCCAGGGCGGTCTTGCCGGAACCGCCCTTGGGTGCGATCAGCGTGATGACTCGTCCGGAAACGCCATGCTCTCCGATTTCGTCGAGCAGGTTGGATCGGCGCCGCTTCGACGTTTCGATTGCCCGCTCGAAGACGCTCTTGATCTCGTCATTTGGAGCGTCGGCGGTCAGCACGTCCTGAACCCCGGCGCGCATCGCCCTCTGCCAGAAGCCTCTGGTCGACTCGGTGATGACGATGACCGGTATCTCCGGGTGGTCGACATCGAAGGCACGGGCGAGGTTCAAGGCCAGTTGCAGGTCCACATTGGGACCGATCCCGACCACCTCGACGCCTGCTGCGGTCAGTTCTTTGACGGCGAGGGACGGATCGGTGAGCATGATCTCGTCGTGCCAACGACGCAGCGTTCCGTTGAGATCGCCGCCCAACGCTCGACGGACCCGTTGCTCGTAGGCGGCGCTCGAGGTGGCGAGGACGACGTTGGTCACTTGACGCTCGCCTGACTGAGGCCGTTCGTCTCGATCAAGTAGACCGTGCCCCTGGTCTGGATCTGGGTCGGATCCCCGGCGGCGGTCTCGGTCTCCAGAGCGAGCCACACGGTTCCGAACTCGGCGGTGAAAACCGTTCGCTCAACGTCCTCTGGCGCCATCGCCAGCGACACCAGCAGATTCCCAGTGGGTGCCAGGTCGACCCCGGATTCCTCGGCGGTTTCCGCGTCGGTGGTCGTCGGCAGCCGCTCCACTTGGATATTGGTGACGACCGCCATATGGATGATCAAATGCGTGGAGCTCACTGTCCTGCTGTCGACGGTTCTCGTCTCGGTTGAGGAGATCGTCTCGGTCTCGGCTCCCTCGGCGTCGTCTGTCGGCACCTCGGTCTGTACGCTGACCGTCTCCTCCGCGGCCTCCTCCGCGGCGAGATCGAACGGGGCGAAAGAAGCGATCACCGCGACCTCGTCGCCGGGAACCAGGGCGCCTCCCAGCGCTCGCTCCGGGGACAACGAGAGCGTGATTTCGAGCAAGCCTTCGGGGAGTGGATACTGGTCGAGCGCGACAAGGTCCTCGGCGGACACGAAGCGGCTGGTCAACAGCTGCTCACCCGGGACCAGATCGACGGCGGCGTAGGAACCCTGGAGTGTCGCCAGATCGGCGACGCTGCCGGGCGTCTGTAGTTTTACCTGGACCAACGTCAACTCGACGTGGGCCTCGAGGTCCTCCGCAGCCGTGCCTCGTGGCACCGCGTCGGTGACCACAAGCACTTCGACGGTTTCCTCACCCTCGAGGGCGCGCTCGTCGGCGCCCTGGACGTAGCGCACGAGGAGGAAAGCGCCAGCCACCGCGAGGGCGACCGAAGCGATCACCCCGATCCATCGTTTGTTCATGGTGAATCTCCTTTTCCAATTACCCGATGAGCTTGATCACGGTGAATCCGCGCGGGTCCCCACCCAAATCGCCGGGGGCGCCGCCATTCGACACGTGGTTGACGAACCAGCCGGTCAGGCAACTCGTAGCCGGGCCGCAAGACACGGATCCGCCCTGGTATTGCCCGCCAAAGTCGTAGCCATCGATGACGAAGGCGGCGAGCGATGCAACCCTGTAGTCACCGATGTTTCCCTGGCCGGTGGTTTCGGAGAAGTAAGGAATCGCGACCGGCTTGCCGAGCAGCTCCGCGAAATCCGCAGGGCTACAGCTATTGGGCGGCGGGTTGCCTGGATCGGCGCCGATCAACCCTCCCGCCAACACCTCGGAGACACAGGTTCCGCTCGTGTCGATCCAGCCGAACCCGCCGGGCAGATCGAGACCAGGTTGGATCGTGCACATCTCTTCTGGGACAAAAGGGCCCTCGTGGAGGTAGATGGTGGCCATCGGGAAACCACTCAGGTTTGCGCCAGAATCCGGGAGTGCGGCTGAGCCACCAGGCCATCCCGGATCGGTCTTGAGCCATTCGCAATCCGAGATGATGAGGGGCAGGGTGGCCGCACCCAGGGGTGTGCCCCAGGCGGCGGCGGCGTCGGCGCCCACCGTGATGTCGCCGAAGCCGACGATGCCGGCGAACATCATGTGCAGGGTGTTGCCGCCTGCGGTGTTCTCGGTGGCGGTGACCACCCGCACGGTCTGATCGGTGAGGTCGAGGTCGATGTCGAAGACCGAGGCGGCGCCGTCGATGGCGTTGGCGTCGGCGTAGATCTCGGCGGTGGCCAGCTCGTTGTAGACAAGGTCGCACAGGTCCCTAGCGCAGTCCTCGGCAACGGCGAGAACACCGGCAGTGGCGCCGCCCTGGAGCTCACGCCGCTCTTGCCAGATCCGACCGAAGTCGATGACGAACGCCGTCATCGCCAGCAATGCCACCATCGCCACCGCGACGAAGACGATCACCGCTCCGGACTCGTTGCGAATGCGGTCGAAAACGGGCGCGGAGAAACGGCTCAACCACCGCATCTCATCACCCCTTCGGCGCCAATCGTGATGATGCCTTCACCGAGGAATGGGATGCTGCTGTCGAACGGGTAGGTGATGGTCATCGTGGCGGGCTCGCCCGGGTCACACGCGGACGTTGTGATGACCATCGGTGCGGGATCGAAAGAAGTCACTGCCTGTCGGGCGACGGTCTCTGCCTGGACCGGATCCTGGAAGATTGCGTAGTCGCGAATTCCCTCCCGGGCGGCGTGGGTCAGGGTCACCTGGGTGTTGTACAACCGGCCGAAATCGATGATCCCGAAGACCAGGAGCAGCAGGACGGGGAGCACGATGGCCATCTCCACCATGGCCGCCCCGCGCTCGC
>CAXMPL010000229.1:0-1817 GCA_964195125.1 uncultured Kiloniellales bacterium
TCATCGGCACTATTGGCATGGCCTTCATCACCGGCATCGTCGTGGGGGCGCTTACCCAATCTGCGATCTTCGCGCTGGGGGTTGGGGTGGCGATCCTGGTCTTCGCCTTCCTCGCAGTGAAGTCGGTGGCTTCGCGGGAGAAGAAGCGGTTCAATCGTCAGCTCCCGGACACCTTGACCCTCACCTCGACGTCATTGCGTGCCGGATACTCGTTGCTGCAGGCCGTTGAGGCCGTCGCCCAGGAGTCTCCTGAGCCGACCCGACGCGAGTTCGGGCGGGCCTTGACAGAGATCAGGCTGGGCCGTCCGATGATCGATGCGCTCGGGGACATCGCGGTACGAATGGAGTCCCAGGACTTCGAGTGGGCCGTGCTGGCGATCAGCATCCAGCGGGAGGTCGGCGGAAACCTCGCCGAGGTACTGCAGACGACCGCGGAGATGATGAACCAACGAGACCGCCTCCGCCGTGAGATGAAAGCGCTCACCGCAGAGGGCAGGATCTCAGCCGTCATCATGGGCGTGCTGCCCTTCTTCCTGTTCGGGCTGATCAGCTTTGTCAACCCGTCTTATCTCGCCCCGTTGTACAGCACCCCGATCGGTTTGGGGCTGGTCGGCTTCGCCATCCTTCTCATCATCGCCGGCGTCGTTTGGATGCAGAAGATCATCAACATCGAGGTGTGACATGAGTGAACTGATGTTCGCAGTGGTTGCTAGCGCGGTGGCAATCGGCGCGCTGGCCTTCTACGCGGGTAATGGTGTGCTAAGTGCCCGTCGCAGCTCGTCAAGACGACTCGCCAGCCTGCAGACCCGCGACGAGGTGCTGAGCAGTGGGATCTCAGAGCGAGCCATTGCCCCCATCATCGAGGGCCTCGGCAAGTTCGCCCTTCGGTTTACTCCACAGGGTTGGGTCAACAAGGCGCAAAAGAAGCTGGTCTACGCCGGTATGGCAGATCGCATGGACGGGAACACGTGGGCTGCGCTCCGAATCATCGCCCTGATCGGGGTGTTGGTGTTGTTCTTCATCGTCCAGAGTGCGTTCGGGAGCCCGATCCAGAAGCTGATGCTCTTCGGGGTGGTGATGGGGATCGGGTTCGTCGGACCAGAGGCGATCCTGAACCGGCGCATCGACGAGCGGCGCAAGGAGATGGAGAAGTCACTGCCGGACCTCATCGACTTGCTGGTGATCAGCGTCGAGGCCGGCCTCGGCTTCGAAGCAGCGATGGGGCGCGTCGTACAGGCTGTTCCCGGAGAACTGTCTCGCGAGTTCACCCGTACCCTCCAGGAAACTCGGGTCGGCGTCAGCCGGCACAAGGCACTGCGAGCCCTTGCCGAGCGGACCGATGTCGACGACCTCAATGCGTTCGTGCTTGCGCTGATCCAGGCCGACCAGTTCGGTGTCTCGATTGCCAGGATGTTGCGAGTTCAAGCGGACGAGATGCGGGTTCGCCGGAGGCAGCGAGCACAGGAGAAGGCGTTTGCCGCTCCGGTCAAGCTGGTGTTTCCTCTGGTGCTGTGCATCTTTCCCTCGATGTTTGTCGTTCTCCTCGGGCCGGCGGCGATCAACATTGCCACGGTCTTCGGCGGAGACGGCATCTGAGCGTTGACCGTCAAAGCTGATCAGACCCGCCGCGGCGTGCTTGGACGACTGCAGATTCGGCATCTGTATCCGCTGATCGTGCTCGCGCTGTTTCCGCTCGCAGCGATAGGCCCGATCCGGGACAACTCCTTTCTATGGCATGTGCGGGCCGGCGAGGCGCAATGGGACCAGGGCCAGGTGCTCACCACCGATGTGTTCTCATACTCGATGGCGGATACGGT
>CAXMPL010000230.1:0-2462 GCA_964195125.1 uncultured Kiloniellales bacterium
CGCTTTCCCTGAGCCGTGCCAGCTCGAGCTCGGCCTTCTCCAACTGCTCCTCAAGGACACGCAGGCGGTCCTCGGCCCCGTCTGCCGCCTCTTCGGCCGCCGCCAGGACAGCCCCCTCGCCGGAATCTGGTGCTGCGACGAGATCGATGTCCGCGCCCGCCAGTATTCCGCCGGTCATCGGGAGGTGAGATACCAGCTCGGTCATATCCCCATCGAAGGGGTCGAGGATCTGCTCCCCCCGCACCCGCATCGACATCAGCACGAGCGTGGCATCGCCGCATGCCTCCACCAAGCGGCGCCGGCTCGGTTGCGGCAGGGTGAACACCTCGGCGGTCAAGCGTGCTTCGTCGAGCATGGTCTCGACCCCGGCGCGCACCGCCACGGCATCCTCATCGGCGTCTATCGGCACGACGAGACGGATGGTTGCGCGGCTCCACTCTGGAGTCCTGGTGGCAAGGTAGGCGGTGAGGACGGCGAGCCGGGATGAGGCGTCGCCCTGCCACCAAACGTCGACACGACGTTTCTTCATCGGTACTTGCTGCAGCTTGGCCCAATCCGACTCGTCCGTGTTGACGCTTACAACATTCACCCCCAGGCGAGCGACGTCTCGCACCGCACGCACGTACATCGCACGACGAACCCTCCCCGGTGACTCGGGCCAACCGAAGAGAACGGTATTGGCGCGCAGCGGACCGAGACCGAACGACTGGACAATCACCGGCAGCGCTTCCATGCCGTCCGGGGCCAGCACGGCGCGGGCGGGAATATCCAATCCGAGGTCATCGATCTCTCGCTGCAACGCCTGTTGGCGCTGCGCCGCCTCCCTCCGCATCAGCGGACCCTCACCCTCGACGATGTGGAAGACGACGGTGAAGCCGCTGCCTCCCTCGAGCCAGCTGGCGAATTGCAGCATGCGCGCCCTGCGGCCTGGATCCGCTGAGAACAGGATGAGTTGGGGCCTCCAGTGTCTGGCGTGCTCGACCTGTCGGTCGAGAGCCCTGATGTTCTCCAGCGCTCGGGAAAAGTAGTGAGAATGGCTGGCATCGGACCATCGGGCGGGGATCTCCCGCCTGCCGAGGTACTGATAGATCGCAAACACGAGAATCACGGCCACGAAACTCGCCAGCGCGTTGATGGCGAGCATGGCTCCGACACAAAGCAACGCCCCGGCCAGGCTCAGGCGCTGGTCGAACCATCGGAATCGCGGCCGGAATGAGGGACTGGCGGCCCGGGCCTCGTAGTAGGTGGCGTAGTTGAGCAACCCGTACGAGATCAGGAAGAACATCGAAACCACGGGAGCGATGACGTTGAGGCTGCCGAGGCCGACCGTGGCAAGGGCAATCACCAGCGTGACAATGATCGCCGGCCGCGGGTTGCTGGTAGGCCCATAGCCCTTGGCGAAGATTCCAAGTGCGGGAAAGACGCGATCCGACGCCAGAGACTGGAGGATCCTCGGAGCGCCCAACAGCGAGGCCATAGACGAGGACAGCGTGGCCGCGATCACGCCAAGGGCGACGATCGCAGCGACTATCGCCACCTCGCGCATGGCCTCCCCCATATCGTCGACGAGGAGGATCAGAGGGACCGTGCCGGCGATGAGGACGATCACCGTCAGGTAGACGATCGTCGACAAACCCACCGCGGCAAACGTGCCACGAGGAAGGCTGCGCCCTGGATCGCGCAGGTCACCGGACATGCTGACGCCCTGGGTAAAGCCGGTCACCGCCGGGAAGAAGATGGCAAAGATTGCCCAGAACCCGATCGCCCCGGTCGGAGACGTCCAGCTGCGGGAGAACATCGACGAATCAAACGAGGCGATGGCACCGACATAGAAGGACAGGAGGGCGGCGATCAGCACCGCCATGATTGCGAACTGGAATCGGGTTGCGACGTCGGCGCCGGCCCAGGCCACAATGAACAGCGCCAGCACCGCAACGACGGCGACCGCCTGCACCCCAACACTCGATTCCCACCCGGCGAGGGAGGCGGTCGCCTCGCCAAAGCCGATCGCATAGAAGCCGACCGACACCGACTGGGCAAGGAACAGCACGACGCCGATCGCCCCGCCGAACTCGAGTCCCAGCGTTCTTGAGATCAGGTAGTAGTCACCACCACCCTTCACCTCCATGTTGGTGGCGATGGCGGCCAGCGAAATGCTGGTGAGCACCGATACCGCGGTGGCGATGCCGATGATGATGAGGGCCTTGGCCAGACCGGCGTTCCCCACGACAAACCCGGTGCGCAGAAAGAGAATGATGCCGAGGATGGTGAGGATGGACGGGGTGAACACGCCGGCGAAGGTCCCGAGCATGCCTGGCTTCTCCCCGCCAGCCCTGTCAGGAGCGGGGTACGGTTCGGGCCAGTAGTTCTCCATCGAAGGCACGTCGGTTGCCAACGTAGCCCAAGCAACGAGTCGCCGCGGATGGTGAACGCCCGAGGGGAACACCACTGGTTTGATGTCT
>CAXMPL010000231.1:0-24489 GCA_964195125.1 uncultured Kiloniellales bacterium
CGAAGCTCACATCAAGGGTCACGAGAGCGGCGCTCCCGCCGCCCTGGCTGGGGTCACCATCACGCCGGTCGTTGGTCATCTCGGTGTATTCACCGCCGAGCAATTCCTGGCGGCCGCGCCCCCACCGCCAAAGGATCTTCCGCCATCGCAGCACGATCCGGTGGCATTGGTGACCGTGGAGAACACGCACATGGAGGCCGGGGGAACCATCTGGCCCCTCGAAGCCACCCAGGCGATCGTCGGCACCGCAAGCGATCTCGGGATCGCGACCCATCTCGATGGCGCTCGGATATGGAACGCAACGGCGGCCACCGGGATCCCCGAAGCAACGTACGCCGAAGGGTTCGACACCGTCAGCGTCTGTTTCTCGAAGGGCCTGGGCGCGCCGGTCGGGTCTGCGGTCGTGGGTTTGGGTGCCACCGTCGAGCGCGCCCGTCGCTACAAGAAGATGTACGGCGGAGGGTTTCGCCAGGCAGGCATCATTGCTGCTGGTGCGCTCCATGGCTTGGAGCACCATCGCGAACGGTTGGTCGCAGACCATGACAACGCCCGCCGCTTCGCCGATTCCGTCGTCGAAATTCCGAATGTCGAGATCGACCTCGCCTCGGTGCATACCAACATCGTCTACTTCTTCGTTGCCGCATCGGATGAGGTGGTCGACCGGTGCGCCACCGACGGAGTGGCGATGTTGGCCATGGGGCCGACGCGAGTCAGAGCGGTTTTCCATCTGGACGTATCGGAAGATGACACCAACCGCGCCATTGAAGTGGTGACGAACGTGATGACGACTGACTGAGCGGCTACCAGTTACCAGTTGCCAGCTCCGAGTCACTGGTACCAGTAACAGTTCTCAGGCCCGAATCACTAGTACCAGTAACAGGCCCCGACGCGGCAGGCGCGATTCGGGGCTGGGAACTGGAAGCGAGCACAGCGAGCGTCTTGCGACTTGCGACTTCTTAAAGAATCGCCACTATCAGCGCTACCAGGGCCATAACCCCCACGAAGACGAAGAGTCCGACGATCAATCCCCTTGGGATGTCCTCGGTGCCGTTCTCCTCGAGGATCGAGTCCAAGACCGAGATGGCATCGCGAGCCCGCATCCCGAACCCGGAGGCACCAAACGAGAAGCTCGGTGTGCCCGGCATGCTGGGCCTCCATGCGAACAGCGCCGCGATCCCCGACTTTCCGCTGGTCGGCACCAGGTCCTCTTGATCCGCCGCCGGTGAGGTGAATGCGGTCGTGGGGTCGGGGGAGTCGAGTTCGTGAGGGGCAGGGTCGTCATATGACCAGGCCCGCTCCTCGCCGCTTTCGTTGCCTGCCCCGACAAACGCAGGGGGATACTCAGAAGGTGTCTCATCATTTTCGGTGAACAAGCCAGATCCGTACCCCGTGGCCTTCGAAGCGTCGGTCGCTTCGTCCTCGCCCGTCTCCGCAGCCGACTCGAGTTGGAATTGGGATTCGCCAGTATCGACAACCTCGCCTTGCATCGCCAGCGGGTCCGGTTCCGAACTTCCCGCTGCTTCCTCCCCTTCTGCGTAGAAGCCGTCCCAGAACTCGGTCGAAAGTGAAGGAGCGGTGCGCGCCGCTTCCTGACCGGAGTCAGTCTCGAGGCGGATATCGGCGGGGCCGGCCGGTGCTGCGGGTTGAGCCGGCACGGTCGCCCTGGCGGCGGCGGCCGCCGCGGCGCCAGCAGCGACGACGTCAACGGGCGGTTGAGCCGTGGGGGTAGCCACAGGAGGCGCTACTGCCGGAGTCGGGGCTATCGCCGGCGGGGTGGCCGCAACTGGTGGGACCGGGGTGGGCGGAGTCGCACCGGTCGGTACGGGGACAGCCGGAGGAGGCGGCGCAACCGCAGGGGGAACCGCAACCGTAGGAGGGGGCGCAACCGCAGGAGCCGGCGCAACCGCAGGAGGGGGCGCGACCGCCGGAGGGGGCGCAACCGCAGGAGCCGGCGCGGGAGGCGGTGCAGCAGGAGAAGGACCAGGTGCGACAGGCGGTGCCGCCGCCGTGGCCGCAGCAAGTGGAGCAGCGGTCGGTGTCGGGGCGGGAATGACCGGTCCCGATGGTGTACCAACCGGTGGAGACGCGGTAGCCGGCATGCCGGAAAGGATGGCGAACTCGAGCGGCGAGTCGGGGCTGAAGAGAACGATCTCGCTGCCAAGGGTGAGGCGGAAGGTCCCATCGGGATCGCGGCTGAGCGCAAGATCGGTGCGATTCCACCGCCCCAGCTCGGTCCCGCCCGCAGTGAGGATCAGCGTTTGGGCGTCAAGGGTGATCGTTGAAGGCAGCCCATTTTCGATTGCCCCAGGGATTCTCACCTCCCCGGTGAACGTCGTCGTCATCCCATCTCCATATCGGTGGGTCACGTCCTCCATCGGCAGGGTTGGCGCTGTACCTGAGTTTTCGGTACTAGCGAAAGTCCCGGGACCTGATCCCCTCGGCAGGCCATGAAGTGAACCGTCGTGCCACCAGGTTTGTGACGCCATCCTCGTGCTCCAAAACCCCTTCAATCAATACTCCAACGGCCTTGCGGGCAACCTCGTAATGCGCTTCCCACACCTGGGGGAGCACGACGACGTTGAGCAGGCCGGTTTCGTCCTCGAGATTCATGAAACGCACCCCCTTGGCGGTTGAAGGCCGTTGACGATGAGTGACGATTCCCCCTGCTCTCATCTTCGTTCCGTGGCGGGGCCGGGCCAGGATCTCAGCAATGGGAACACATCCCATATCGTCGAGCATGCCTCTGACGAAGGCGACGGGATGGGTTGTTGAGATCCCGGTGGACCACAGGTCCGCTTGCATCTCTTCGGAGGCCGACATGGTGGGCAACCGCGGGAGTGATCCTCGCCGATCCAGAGCCAGTCGATCCGGGCCTTGATCGGCAAGGGAACCTGCGCTCCACACTCCCTGGCGCCGGTCGAGCCCGACCGGGGCCAGTGCTCCGGAGGCGGCAAGCCCCTCATAGGCGTCGAGGGGCAGCCCGGTGCGCTGGGCAAGATCCTCCGGCGATGTGAAAGGGCCCGCAGTCATCCGAGCCGCTTCGATTCGTGTGATCTCGGCATCGCCGAGGTTGCGCACGTACCGCAGTCCCAGGCGGAGGGCAGCCGCCGGCCGGAGCGGGTCGTCGATGGGCCCCCTCCCCCGCCGCCAGGTCCCTCCCAGGTAGGAGACGAGATCATCCGGGTCGGCATCGAACGGCTCGACGGTGCAGTCATAGTCGGAGGCATTCACGTCGGGGGGAAGCGTGATCACCCCGTGGTGCTGTGCGTCCTGCACCAGGGAATTGGGGGTATAGAACCCCATCGGCTGCGCGTTGAGCAAGCCGCAGACAAACTCCGCCGGCCAGTGGTACTTCAGCCAGGAGGTGGCGTACACGATGTAGGCGAAAGAAACTGAGTGCGACTCGGGAAAGCCAAAGGCGGCGAAGCCCTGGAGCTTGTCCCAGATCTCGTCGGCGGCGGCACCGATGATGTCGTTGCCCTGCATCCCCTCATACACCTCGTGGCGTAGCCGTTCCATCGCCTCGGAGGAGCGCTTGTGTGTCATCGCCTGGCGCAGACGGTCGGACTGCCCAGGGCTGAACCCGGCGCAAATCCTTGCCAGCTCCATCAACTGCTCCTGGAACACCGGGACACCGAGCGTCTTCTCCAGAATCGGCTCGGCTGACGGGTGCGGATAGCGAACCGGGTCCAGGCCGTTGCGACGACGTAGGAATGGGTGCACCGAATGGCCCTGGATCGGACCGGGCCGGATCAACGCCACTTCGATGGCGAGGTCGTAGAAGGTACGAGGCTTCATCTTCGGCAGCGTTGCCATCTGGGCGCGCGATTCGACCTGGAATACCCCGACCGTATCGGCGCGGGTCAGCAGGTCGTAGATGACAGGCTCTTGGGGGATCGTCGCCAGGTCGATGTCGACACCATGTACGTCGGCGATGGTGTCGACCGACAGGTGCATGGCGTTGAGGGCGCCGAGGGCAAGGAGGTCGAACTTGACGATCCCCATCGTGGCGCAGTCGTCCTTGTCCCACTGGAGCACCGAGCGGTCCTCCATCCTGCCCCACTCCATCGGTACCACCTCCCACAGCGGGCGACGGGCAACGACCATGCCGCCCGAGTGAATACCGAGATGACGCGGGAAGCCATCGAGCCGCTGACAGACGTCGTAGATCAGGTCGGCCGTCAACCCAGCGGGGAGGTCGACTACCTCGGGAATGGCCTTCGGGTCACGGGAGTCGAGATACTTGGTGAGACCGTTGACCTGGGCCTGGGTGAGCCCGAACGCCTTGCCAACGTCCTGGAGCACCGACCGGGCCCGGTACGTGATGACGTTGGACACCATGGCAGCGCGTTCCCGCCCGTATCTCTGGTAGCAGTACTGAATAACCTCTTCGCGCCGTTCCGCCTCGAAGTCGATGTCGATGTCGGGCGGCCGGCCTCGCTCTTCGGAGAGAAACCGCTCGAAGGGAAGATGGAGCCGGATCGGGTCGACCCTGGTCAACTCCAGACAGCGGCACACTGCAGAGTCGGCGCCCGAGCCGCGCATTTGACAGTAGATGTCCCTGGATCGGGCGTACTGAACGATGTCCCACGCCACCAAAAAGAACCCGGAGAAACCGAGATCGGTGATAACGCTCAGCTCGTGCTCGAGGCGGGCCAAGGCCTGGGGCTCGATGCCTCCACCGTCACCCTGGTATACGTCGCGGGCGCCCTCCAGCACCAAATGGCGGAGATACTCGTCCTCGGTGGTGAACGCACCCGGCATTGGGAAGTCGGGCAGCTGGGGTGCGAGCAGGTCGAGATCGAAGGCAAGCGCGGCACCCAGGTCCGCGGCGCGCTCGACAGCGCCCGGGTAGCGGGCAAAACGTTGCGTCATCTCGTCGGGAGCGCGGAGGAAGGCCAGATCGCTTGCCGACCGGAACCCGTCGGCTGCGTCGAGGTCGCGCCGGCCACCGATGGCAGCGAGGACATCGGCGAGGATGGCGTCGCTGCGGTCGGCGTAGTGCACGTTGTTCGTTGCCACCGTGGGCAGGCCGAGTCGGTTTGCGACCTCTGCCAGGACGTCGTTGCGTGCATCATCATCGGGGAGGCCGTGGCTGGTGAGCTCGACGAGGAGACGGCCGGGGAAGACTTCGCGTAGCCGTGCCGCCGCCTCTATCGCCCCTGCCAGATCTCCCGCTTGAGCGGCCCGAGGCACGGCCCCCTGACGGCAACCGGTGAGGGCATGAAGCTGGCCACGCTGTGCCGCCGTCGCCAGATCTTCATAGCCATAGACCGGTCGGTCCTTCTCCCCCTGGTACTGGCTGCTGGTGACAAACCGACTGATCGCAGCGTACCCGGCGGGGTCGGCGGCCAGCAGCACGAGGTGGTCGGTCTGGGGTAAATCGATGGGTTTGGACCCGTGCATGCGCCTGATGCGGCCCCTACGAGTCGCGAGTCGCGAGTCGCGAGTCTTGATTCCTTGGGCTTGGCCCTCGAGCCAGGATTCGTGGCTTTCTCGCGACTCATTCCTACTTCCGTCCCGTACACGATGGGCAAGCCGACCATCTGCGCTGCCTGATGCACCTTGACCACGCCGCGGAACCCGTCGTGATCGGTGACGGCGAGCGCGCTGTACCCGAGCTCGGCGGCGCGCTCCACGAGCCGCAGCGGATGCGAAGCCCCGTCGAGGAAGCTGTAGTTGGTATGGGCGTGGAGCTCTGCGTACCGTGCCATGTACCTAGCGTAATCGAACGTACGTTCGATCGGAAAGTCGTCAGCCGGACCCCTGCGCGCTCTAGAGGCTCCGCAGGAAGATCCGGTCTCTGTCGGCACGGCCATTTGCGGAGCCGTGGCCCGAGCGGCCCGCCGCGAAGCGGCAAGAGCGGGAAAATAGCTCCACTTCTGTCGAGACGACCGGTCACCTATCGGTGCGCGCTCTTCTGGTACCCGGGAGCGACCAGAATCGCCTGGTGGACATTGAACCGACCGTCGAGGAACTGGCGCGGCTACGCAGGAAAGCGACCGTCAGGAAGGTCATCGTCATTCTCGTCGTGGTGGCGATGATCGCAGCGCTACTGGTCCCCGTCATCGTGCGGGTGGTCAGGGTGCCACCCGAGTCCGAAGGGATATTGGCGGCTCAGACCCCGATCGCGTCACGTAGGATATCCCTATGAAGGAGTTCTCGGTGACTCTCACCAACAAGCCGGGACAGCTCGCCACCCTCGCCGGGCGGCTCGCAGACGCCGGCATCCACATCGAATCGCTGGCCGCCATCGGACGCGATGGGGAAAGCCTGGTGCGCTTCATGCCGGACGACGCCGTCGCCACCAGACACGTGCTCGATAGTGCAGGCGTAAACTTCGAAGAGCGCCCCATCCTCGACACCTTCCTGCCGAACGAGCCGGGCGCCCTTGCCGCAGTCACGCAACGGCTGGCCGATGCCGGGGTGAACATCGACTCGATCTACCTGCTGCATTCCAATGCCGAAGGGCTGCACTTCGCGGTCACCGTGGACGACCCGGATCTGGCCAAGGCAAACCTCGACTGAGCTGGGTTGAGCTGGGCTTACGCCCAGCCGTATTACCTATTACGTAAGACGTATGACCCCAACCTCGACTCCGTCGTAGGGACTACGGAATACGTAATACCGACATGGCCGTCAGGCCGTGTCTAGGGACGATCAGGTCAGGATCGCGTGATTTTCAGAGCCGGTATGCCTTCGATGAGCTGTTGACCGATGGACAGCCACGGCTGTTTGGCTGAGCGCTTTTCGGCCCGGTCATCAGACCGTGAATCTGTCGGGGCGATCTTTTCACCGTGCTCGGTCGGGGTCGGACGAGCCCTCGAACCGTCGTCCAACTTCGACAGTGCCCGAATGTACGACTTGTTCTGGTGTGGCGTTCCCTCAACCGGATCGAGCCGATGCATCCACCACCCGAGGACGGCAAGCCACGCCACCATGATGGCAACCACGGCTCGTTGCGCCAGGCCAACCGTCTGCTGTGGCACCGCCACCATCACCACGGGGGCCACAAACATTCCAAGCGCGAACCGCAGCGTTGCCTCTTCCAACCCCCACCGCCTCGCATCGCCGGCGAAGACGCGCCGCAGAATGAAGGCACCGATGATCAAGCTGAGAAAGAGAACAAGGCCGGCTAGAAGGTGGGCTATCCCCGCAGGGGTATAGGCGGTTGTTCCGTCCTCGAGCAGGGGGTCTATCTTGAAGATGCCAAGGACAATGAAACTGATACCGGCAATCGTTATCAGAGCCACCGGAGTCGCTACCAAATCTCCGGGCTCGAAGGATCTGTGAAGCCCGCGAGCCAGTCCCAGAGTGCCGACACCGACTACGAAGAACGCCAGCGTCACCAGCCAACCGAACCGCCCGAGGGCATACTCACTAATGAAGTGCTCGGCCGGGCTCAGCTCCCACTGAACGAAGTGCAAGACGACAAAGGTCGCTACGAAGTAGGCGACTCCGACAACCCCTACGGCTCCAAGTAGCCGGACGAATCGCAACCTACGGCTCATTGGCTCGGCGGGAGTCGTCACACGACCTCACTTGAGTAGCCGATGTCGAATATACGTCGGACCCCGAGCATTTTACCGCTACTTGAAACGGGGAGGAAGACCAGCCGGTGATTTCTTTCCAGTTCCCAGTTTTCAGCCCAACGAACTCGGAGCTCGGAACTGGAAACTCTCAAACCATGTCCACGGCGCTCAAAGCCCACGACACCCCTTCCTCAGGATCCTCGACGGCCAGGTACAGCGACCAGCCACCAACCTGGTCCCCCGGATCCCACAGGTACCAGTTGAGCTCGTCGGCTTCGGCGAGAGCATCGTCATCTTCCGGTAGCTCGTCATACCCCAACAGCTGGGCGACGACCCACCAGGCCAGGGCGCGCCCGCGGGGCGTGCCCCGACGACTCCCGTAGGCGCCTCCGCTGGCCGCCGCCCACACCATGGCGACCAGCGCCTCGGCCAACGGCACCTTGGCGATACGAGCACGGTGCGGGCCGAGGGCGCGAATCGCCGCAGGGACGTCGCCGGCGACGTAGACCGCATCAGCGTGCCCACCACTCTCGTCCCACCACGGCTTCACCAACTCGAGTAGTGCATCCACGACGGTTTCGTCATCGAGGCGCATGCCAGCTTCCGGAAGGTCGATCCATGCGAGTGCGGTGCGATCACCCTGGGGAAAGTCGACGCCATCGCTGCGATAAACGGCGACCGAGTATTGCGGCTCCCAGCTCCTTGGCGCCATGGGGATCTCCAGTATCGACCTATCGATCTGGGCCGGATCGACACGGTCGCCACGCAGAGACCGTTCGTAGGCGACCATCGCCCGCACCGTTGGGGTGCCGAGATACGCCTCGAGGTCGTCCCATGAGTGCCGAGACGCCGCAACCTCCCACAGCGGCCCAGGGCCGTAGCGCCCTTTGCCGTCTCCTACTACCGCCGCGGCGCGATCCGCGGGAGCGTCCAGGGCAAGCCGGTACTCGGCATACTCGGCCGGCCCCCACACCTGCTTGCCGCGCTCGACCGCCTCGTTGCACCGGTCGCGCGTGAGCTCGATGCCGTCCCAGTCGCGGGCGCTCGCCAGACCGTCGATGAAACGGACAAGGCCGTCGAGATCGCTGGACTCGACGAGGGCTGTCAGGGTATCTTCGCCATCCATCGCTTGGCACGTTAGGCAGATGAATGGGGATCGCCCGGCGATATCCTGAGCCCCTGTAAGTAATACGTAATACGGAGTAGGTAATACGTAATACGCCGGCGGGTCACCGCCGGTTGGCCCGCTTTCGCTCTGACTGCCTGAGGTGCCGTTTGCGGACTCTGATGGTCTTCGGCGTCACCTCGACAAGTTCGTCCTCGGCGATCCATTCGATGGCCAGTTCGAGCGCCATCGCTCGCGGCGGCTTCAAATTGATCGCTTCGTCGGTCGAGTGCGTCCGGATGTTCGTCAGCTGTTTCGCTTTGGCCGGGTTGGCCTGCAACTCCTCGGGCCGGCTCGACTCGCCGATGATCATGCCCTCGTAGACGTCGACGCCTGGCCCGATGAACAACTCGCCGCGCTTCTGCAGGTTGTCCAATGCAAAGCCGGTCGATGTGCCCATTCGATCGGCGACCATCGCCCCGCCTTGGCGGTGCGGTAGGTCACCGGCCCAAGGTATCCACCCTGCATGATGTTGATGGACAAGGGCCGTTCCCCTGGTGGCCGTCATCAAGAGGGAGCGGAAGCCGATCAGCCCCCGAGCAGGTGCCGTGACCGTGACGATCGTTCTCCCGGTGTCTCCTGGTCGCAGATCGGTAACCCGTCCCTTGCGCGGTGCCGCAGCCTGGGTCACGGTGCCTACGTGCTCATCCGGCACGTCGATCACGGCGCGCTCGATCGGCTCGTGGCGTATGCCGTCGATCTCTCGGATGATCACCTCGGGCCTCGACACCTGAAGCTCGAATCCCTCTCGCCGCATTGACTCGATCAGAACGGCAAGCTGCAGCTCGCCGCGGCCGGCGACCTCGGTCACCTCGGGAGTCGACGTTTTCTCTAGACGAATCGACACATTGCCGAGCACCTCGCGATCGAGGCGGTCCCTGATCTGTCGCGACGTCAGCAGGCTGCCTTCGCGCCCAGACAGCGGCGATGTGTTGACGCCGAAGGTCATACGCAGTACCGGCTCATCGACCTCCAGGCGAGGCAGCGGCTGCGGATCGACCGGATCCGCAAGGGTGTCCCCGATCTCGACCTCGGGGAAGCCGGCCACCACGAACAGGTCGCCGGCGACCCTCTCCGCAACCTCGACTCGCCCGAGGCTGACAAAACCCATGAGTTGGGTGAGCCGGCGCACCAGGGGCGGCTCCTCCTCGTTGGCGTGGCACAACGCGACCTGATCGCCGACGCGCAACGTCCCCTCGACGACTCGACCGATGGCAAGGCGGCCCAGGTAATCGGATGCATCCAGGTTTGTGACCAGCGCCTGGAGCGGCGCATCGGGGTCCCCGGACGGGCTCGGAATCGTATCGATGATCGCATCGAACAATGGGGCGAGATCGGTGTCGGGCCCTGGGATCCCGGTTCCGACCATCGAGCGGCCGTGGCGGGCGATTGTCGAGATGATCGGAAACTCGATGTGATGATCCTGCGCATCGAGGTCGAAGAACAGTTCGTACACCTCGTCGGCCACCTCTTCGATCCGGGCGCTGTCGCGCTCCACCTTGTTGATGACCACAACGGCCGGTAGTCCCCTGTCCAATGCCTTGGAGAGCACATACCGGGTCTGCGGCATGGGTCCCTCTGCTGCATCGACGAGCAGCAAGACCCCGTCGACGAGCGCCAACGCTCTCTCGACCTCGCCGCCGAAGTC
Source organism: uncultured Kiloniellales bacterium (assembly GCA_964195125.1). Lineage (GTDB taxonomy): Bacteria > Actinomycetota > Acidimicrobiia > Spongiisociales > UBA5794 > JACZST01. The sequence goes on from CAXMPL010000231.1 coordinate 10,346, forward strand.
TGCATGGCCCGGAGTGTCGACCAAATTGATCCGGGTCCCATCCCATTCCACCGACGCCGCCTTGGCAAGGATAGTGATGCCGCGCTCGCGTTCCTGATCGTCCGAATCCATCACCCGATCGATACGTTCCTCATGGTCGGAGAACACGCCGGCGGCACCGAGCATGGCGTCAACGAGTGTCGTTTTGCCGTGATCGACGTGGGCGATCAACGCAATGTTGCGGATGGAGGAGTCGGACATGGAGGTGTCAGGGTATCGAGTCGTGTTCGACACCGTCGCTCGGGCTCATGAGGTCTGCGCCTCTGAGCGCCCTAACCTCGACCAACCCGCTGCGAAAGGTATCCGTGGGCATCCGCTGCGCCATCGTCGGACTCCCCAACGTCGGCAAGTCCACTCTGTTCAACGCCCTCACCGCCGGGCAGGTCGCAGCCGAGAACTACGCGTTCACCACGATCGAACCCAACATCGGCGTCGCCAACGTCCCCGACGAGCGTCTCGACGAGGTCGCGCGGATCGTGGGCTCCGCCCGGGTGGTACCGGCGGTGGTCGAGTTCGTTGACGTCGCCGGCCTGGTCGAGGGGGCGTCTCGCGGCCAAGGTTTGGGAAACCAGTTTCTCCACCACATCCGGGAGGCAGACGCCATCGCTCAGGTGGTGCGCTGCTTCGAGGATACCAATGTGATCCATGTCGCAGGCACGATCGACCCGGTCTCCGACCTGGAAACCGTCGACACCGAGCTTGCCATCGCCGATCTGGAGAGTGTGCAGCGCGCCGTTGCCAAAGTCGGGCGGCAGGCGCGGGCAGGCGAGGCGGACGCCAAAACCCGCCTCGCCGCGCTGGAGCGGGTCGAGTCGCATCTCGCAGCAGGGCGCCCGGTGCGGTCCCTCGCACTCACCGACGCCGAGCGCCCCATCGTGGCCGAAATCTTCCTCCTCACCGCAAAACCGGCCATATACATCGCCAACGTCGCCGAGGACGGTCTGGGCGACAATGCGCTCGTCGCTGCGGTTCGCAGCTACGCCTCAGCCGAGGGGACGGACGTCGTCGTCATCGCCGGCAGTTTGGAGGCCGAGCTCGCCATGCTCGACGAGGCTGATCGCGCCGAGTTGCTCGCCGAATACGGGCTGGAGGAACCGGGTCTCAACAGGGTGATCCACGCTGCTTACCATCTGCTCGGGCTGCGCACGTTCTTCACCGCCAACGACAACGAGGCTCGGGCATCCACAGTCAAGGCCGGGGCCACTGCCCCGCAGGCCGCAGGGGAGATCCACACCGATTTCGAACGGGGATTCATCAGGGCAGAGGTTGTCTCCTACACCGATCTCACCGCCGCCGGCAGCGAACAAGCAGCAAAAGATGCGGGCCGCTGGCGTCTCGAAGGACGGGACTACGTGGTCGAAGAGGGCGACGTGATCCTGTTCCGGTTCAATGTCTGAGGGTCAGGACTCCACAGTCGGGCGTCCAGAGTCTGGCCAGGGCCCGGCAGCCGTCAACCCAAATCCGGACCTGTTCGACCTGCTTCGTTCGCTGGATCTGCCGACCGGTGATTACGCCGTCTTCGGGAGCGGCCCGTTGATCGTTCGTGGAGTCGTCGAACCGACCAACGATCTCGATGTGGTGAGTCGAGGCGCAGCGTGGGCTGCAGCGCTCAAACTTGGTCGGCTCGTCGATCTCCCCGAACACGGTGTCACCGTCGCCACCCTCTTCGACGGAGCGATCACCGTTGGTACCGAGTGGGCAATCGGCGACTTTGACGTCGACGAGCTCATTGACACGGCGGAGATGATCGACGGAATTCCATTCGTTCGGCTCGAGCACGTCGTGGCCTACAAACAGATCGCACGGCGCGACAAGGACGCTGAGCATCTCGAGCTTCTCGCCGAATACCAGGCTCGACGTTGCTAACTGAGAGTGCTCTCTGAGCGGCGCCCTCTTCCAATGTGAAGCTGAAATGGCCCCACCGCGTCGTGGTCCGACGCCGAGATCGTCGTCGAGGTGTCGGCAGATATGTGCGGCTCAGACACTCCGGCGGTCGAGCAATAATGCGATGTTGCCAGCGGCGCCGCTCATCACCTGCTTGTGGCCGAGCCGAAAGAACAGCCAACGACGCAACGATCGCCCGGGTCCGCCAAGAGGCTCGGCTACGGCCTCCAAGGCTCGTTCCGTGTTGATCTGCTCGTCCAGCACGGCGCCACCGGCCCCGTCGCTGATGGTCCACAACAGGTCGCCCTGGAGGTACGGGACGGTGCGATCAGGCTGGGAGAACCGCACATGGAAGCCCCCTTTGCGCCGCGCGAGGTCAACATCGAAGCGAAACCCTGGCGCCGGTGAAAAGCCATGCAAGCTCCTCGATCGGTCCGTGCGACGTCCCTCCTCACCGGGACGGCCGCCAAACACCGAGCCCTCACCGATCAGAGGAGCCGTCAGCAGCACTTCGGCGATGGCGTCCGCGTCCGCACCGTCGCCCTCGAACCGAAAACGCTGCTCGAGCGTGTCACGGCCCTGCCGACGGCTGCGAACATAAGCGGCGCGACGTACGACGGTTTTCACAATTTCAGGGTAGCCAAGGGGATTTCGCCCGAATGGGTGAAGCCGGCGCTTCTGGAAAGGCCGGAGGTCGGTCGGCAACGCAATGGCTTGTTATGGTCCCAATCGTTGCCTACGAGGGAGCCAAAGAGATGTCAACAGTGCGATACATCGTGGACGATGTAGCAGATGCCGTTGATTTCTATATGTCAAAGCTCGGCTTCGAAGTCGAAATGCAAGTCCCTGCTTTTGCCAGCCTGACACATGGCGACTTGACGCTATGGCTTGCTGGGCCACGTGCATCGGCGGCCAGGCCAATGCTCGATGGCGCTGTGCCCAGTCCGGGAGGCTGGTCCAGGTTCGTCTTGATTGTCGATGACTTGGAATCCTTGGTGTCAACCCTCACAGGAGATGGCGTGGTTTTCAGAAACGAAATTGTGGAGAATCAGGGACGCAAACAGATTCTCTGCGCCGACCCTTCCGCTAACGTGATTGAGTTCCAGCAGCCCGCGTAGGTCTCCACGGTGAGCGTACTCAGGAGTCAGCGGCAGACTCAGACCGTTCCGCCAGGTAGTTTCGGATCATCGAGCTGACGGTGCCGACGGCATTCGGGTTGTAACCCTCTGGCACGATGATGTCGGCGTACCGTTTGGACGGCTCGACGAACTGGATATGCATCGGGCGTACCGTTGCCTGGTACTGCTGGAGCACCGAATCGACCGTTCGCTTGCGCTCGATGGTGTCACGCCGCAGCCGGCGCAACAGTCGCAGATCGGCATCCGTGTCGACGTACACCCGCAGATCCATCAACTCGCGCAGCTCCGGCTCGGAGAGAACGAGGATCCCCTCGACGAGGATCACGGACTCCGGCCTCACCGTCACCGTCTTTCCCGATCGGGTGTGGGTGGAGAAGTCGTACACCGGGCGCTCCACGGACTCCCCGGCGCGGAGCCGCCGCAGATGGTCCGCAAGCAGCTCGGTCTCGAGCGAATCCGGGTGGTCGTAGTTGATTTGGGCCCGCTCCTCGAGGGAGAGCGCGCTCTGGTCGCGGTAGTAGGCGTCGTGAGCGATCAGTGCGACGTGCCTCGGGCCGACGATCTCAACCACGCTCTCGGCGATGGTCGTCTTCCCCGAGCCCGATCCCCCGGCGATGGCAATGATCAGTGGTTGTTCCCCATGGCTCCGGTCCGGCCAACCGGCGGCGGCACTATCGGATGTATCGGATTCAAGGCCCATTGAACGGACATTAGAGAACTGGGCCACGGGCGCGACCTGCGACTTGCGACTGCTCCCATCTCAGTGTCACATTGTCCAGTGGATCTTTCGTATCGGCCGCGGGCTACCCTCTCGGGTACCACCCCGGGGAGCTCTCGGAGCTGAGAGGGCGGCTACGACCGCCGACCCGCGGAACCTGATCTGGGTAATCCCAGCGGAGGAAGCGCGTGGAGAACCTGCGAGCCATCGTCCTGACCGACGGAGACCCCGTCGCCGGGCCGCTCGGCCTCCCGGCCGATGCGTTGGTCATCGCCGCCGACGGAGGGCTCGGTTTGGCATCTGCTCTCCATCTCGACGTCGACGTCGTTGTAGGCGACATGGATTCGGCGTCCCCTGAAGATCTGAAACGAGTGGCGCAATCCGGTGCTCGTATCGAACGCCATCCCACCGACAAAGACGCCACCGACCTCGAACTTGCCCTGGACGAGGCGATCGCTTCGGGTGCGACCGAGATCACCGTGGTCGGCGGTTCCGGCGGCCGGCTGGACCATCTGCTGGCCAATGCTCACCTGCTGTCCGGGCATCGCTACCGAGGCATCGCCCTCCTATGGCTCACCGAAACCGAGACGGTGCAGGTGTGCGATCCCGACCGACCGGTCACCATCCGTGGTGCCGTCGGCGGTCGAGTGTCGCTGATCCCGGTCGCAGGTGCGGCCGCCGGTATCGCTACGACCGGGCTCCGCTGGCCGCTCGACGGCGAAGACCTCCCCGCCGGCTCGACCCGGGGAGTGAGCAACACCATGACAGCCGACAAGGCATCGGTGTCGGTGACCACTGGAACGTTGCTGGTCGTCCAGGAAAGGACCGGGCCATGAATCCACGAACGGCATCCGCCATCGCGGCCGCGGCACTGGTCATGGCCGCCTGCTCGTCGGCACCCGACACCTCAGAGGTCGTTCTGATGACACACGACTCCTTCCTCGTTTCCGAGGAGGTGTTGGGCGAGTTCACCGAGGACACCGGGATCACGGTGATCCTGCTACAGGCCGGCGATGCTGGGGCAATGGTGAACCGGGCAATCCTGACCAAGGACCATCCCCTCGCCGACGTGCTCTACGGCGTCGATAACACCTTCCTGTCGCTGGCGCTATCCGAGGAACTGTTCATCCCCCACCGGTCGACTGAGATCGACCACGTCCCAACGGAGCTGCGGGATCCCGAGGACCGAGTGACCCCGATCGACTTCGGTGACGTGTGCCTCAACACCGACATTGCCGGTTTGGCCGCTCTCGAGATTGATCCGCCGGCGACGCTGCGAGACCTCACCGAATCCGAATACGCGAGTTTGCTCGTGGTAGAGGACCCATCGACCTCGAGCCCCGGATTGGCGTTTCTACTTGCCACCATCGACACCTTCGGCGAAGAAGGTGACTACACGTGGCACGACTACTGGATGGATCTCGTCGCCAATGACGTCCGCATCACCCCAGGATGGGAGGCCGCATACAACCTCGAGTTCTCGGGGGCATCCGGAGTGGGGACCCGACCGATCGTCGTGTCCTACGCCACCTCTCCGTCCGCCGAGGTGTTCTTCCGTGATCTCGACGAGGCGCCGACGGGCGTAGTGACCGCAGGCTGTTTCCGGCAGATCGAATACGCCGGCATCCTCGCCGGGACGTCGAACGAGCAGCCGGCCCGCCTGCTGGTCGACTATCTGTTGTCGTTGCGGTTCCAGGAGGACATCCCGCTCAACATGTTCGTGTTCCCCGCCAACCGGGATGCGGCACTCCCCAGCGTGTTTGTCGAGCACGCCACTCTCCCGACCAGCCCGGTGACGATGGACCCGGACCGCATCGATCAAAACCGCGACCGCTGGATCGCGGAATGGGCGGCGATCGTTCGATGAGGTTGCGGACCGCAGCCATCATCCTGTTGCCGGTCGCCTTCCTTGGGTATTTCTTCGTCTACCCCCTCGCCAGCATCCTGCTCACCGGCCTCAACCCCGGGGACGCCGGCTCGGCGTTCGTCACCGTCGTGACCGATCCGATCCTGCGGTCGGTCGCCTGGTTCACCTTGTGGCAGGCGGTGGCATCGACGGTGTTGACCTTCGCCGTCGGGCTCCCTGCCGCTTACGTGTTCGCTCGATATTCGTTCCCAGGGCGCTCGGTGTTCCGCGCCCTCACCCTGGTTCCGTTCGTGCTCCCCACCCTGGCGGTCGCCACCGCAATGCTGGCCCTTCTCGGACCGGCCAGCCCATTCGGGATAGACCTGAGGGGCACGGTGTGGATCATCCTCATTGCACACGTCTTCTACAACCTCGCCATTGTGATCAGGGGTGTCGGAAGTTTCTGGGAGCACATCGATCCGAGCATCGAGCTCGCGGCAAGGGTGCTCGGAGCAAGCCGTATCCGGACCTTCTTCGAGGTCACCCTCCCGCTGCTGCGACCGGCCATCGTGTCAGCGGCGGCGCTGGTGTTCCTGTTCACGTTCACTTCGTTCGGGGTCGTGCTTGTCCTCGGCGACCTCAGCCACACCACCATCGAGGTGGAGATCTGGAGACAAACAACCTCATTCCGGCGCCTCGACATCGCGGCGGCCCTTGCCATCTTCCAGCTCGTTGGGGTGGGTCTGATCCTCTTCGCCTACAGCCGGGCTAGCCAGGTCCGCCAGCTCGAGCTCCCCTACCGGCCCCCTGGCGAGACGCTGCGGCGGCCGCGAACGGCTGGGGAACGTTGGTTCGTCGGCGGAACGCTCGCCGTCCTTGCCGTCATCGTGGTGATTCCGATCGCGGTGTTGGTCGGCAAATCGCTGACCACCGCCACCGGCTTCGGGTTCGACAACTACACCAGCCTGTTCACCTCCACACTCGGGGTCACCGCCCCCAATGCCATCGGCAACACGTTGCGCTTCGCCATACCTGCGGTGGTGATCGCAACTCTCATCGGCATGCTCGCAGCCGTAGCCATCGCCTACGAGCGCGGCAGGATCGGCAGGGTATTCGACACCACGCTCATGCTGCCACTCGGCGCCTCGGCGGTCATGATCGGATTCGGTTTCCTGGTGGCCCTCGACGAGCCGATCGATCTGCGGACTTCCTTTGTCCTGATTCCGATCGCCCACTCCCTGGTCGCTATCCCGTTCATCGTTCGCAGCACGGTGCCGGCGATGCGCTCGATCCAGCATCGGCTGCGCGAGGCGGCGGCCGTACTCGGTGCCTCGCCCGCGGTGGTGTGGCGGGAGATCGATCTGCCGATCATCAGCAGAGCGGTAGCGGTCGGGGCCGCATTCGCTTTTGCAATTTCGGTTGGTGAGTTCGGGGCCACCGCGTTCATCGTCAGACGGACTTCGACGACGATGCCGGTCGCCATCTTCCGGCTGCTGGGCCGGCCAGGGACCTTCGGGAGGGCGATGGCGCTCTCTGTGATGCTGATGGGCCTCGCCGCCATCGCTGCTTTGGCGGTCGAGGCGCTGCGCGGTGCTACGAGCGGCGACATCTGATGCTCGAGCTCGGCGGCATCACGGTGCGCTTCGGGCGGGTTGCGGCGCTCGATGACGTCATCCTCACTGTGCCGGATCGCTCGGTCGTCGCCCTGATCGGGCCCTCGGGCTCGGGAAAGTCGACACTGCTGCGAGTCATCGCCGGTCTCGAGCACCCGGATGCGGGTGAGATTCGATGGGATGGTGAATCCATCCTGGAGGTTCCGCCGCATCGCCGAGACTTCGGGATGATGTTCCAGGACTATGCGCTGTTCCCGCATCGGAGCGTTGCACAGAATGTGGCGTTCGGCCTGCGCATGAACCGGTTCGCCGGCGACGACCTCGCCGAGCGCACCAAGGCATCGCTCGAGCTCGTCGGTCTGGCCGGCTACGGGAGCCGCTCGGTGGGCACACTGTCCGGTGGCGAGCAGCAGCGGGTCGCCCTTGCCAGGACCCTGGCTCCCGAACCACGGCTGGTCCTGCTCGATGAGCCCCTCGGCGCACTCGACCGAGCCCTCAGGGAGAGACTCGTCGAGGACATGCGCCAGATCTTCGAATCTGTGGGCGCAACCGCTCTCTATGTCACCCACGACCGAGAAGAAGCCTTCACCGTCGCCGATCGGGTCGCCATCATCGATGCGGGGCACATCATCGCCGAGGGAACGCCGGAGGAGATCTGGTACCGGCCGGCGACTGCGAGGGCGGCGGAGCTGATCGGAATGGAGAATCGGCTCTCCCAAGAGGACCTGGCGTCGCTGGGTCTCTCCGGGCCGGCATCGGCCCTCGAATCGACTGTGCTTCCGCCGGGCGCGATCAACCTGAGTACGGACGCAGCGCCGAATGGCACCGTCGTTCGGGTTCGATTTCGCGGGGAAGGGTATCGCGTCACCGTCGAGATGGACGGCGGGACCCTCCTCATCGCGTCATCGGATAGCCACCTCGCGGAGGGAACACGGGTCAGGGCCAGCGTCGACCCGTCACGGCCCAGCCGGTTTCCGGGGTGATCAGTCGATCAACTCGGCGGTGAACACGACCTTGGCGAAGTCATCTTGCAAGTTCACCTGCGCATACCGGGCGAGCTCGCGTGCCCTGAACACCTGATGGTTGGGGGCCACGATGTCAAAGGTAAACGTCGCATCGCTGACGAAAAGCACCTCGTACCCAAGGTCGCTGGCCATGCGGGCGGTGGTCTCGCAGCACACGTTGGTCTGGATACCACAGATGGCAACCCCGCCGATTCCGTTTTCCTGGAGCCACCCGTGCAGGTCGGGTTTGCCGAGGAAGGCCGAGTGGACGGATTTCACCACAAAGAGGTCGGGTTTGCCTGTGATCTCGTCCTTCAACCCATTCCCGTCGCGGCTGGGGGCGATCGGCGACAGCTCGTTCTGTGAGTCGTGGCGGACATAGACAATAGGCCAGCCGTGGGATCGCCATGCCTCGAGCAGCTTGGCGACGTTGGCCTCACACTCGGGGTTGTTGCGCGGACCGAAGAACGACTCGTCGTCGAACCCCTTCTGCATATCGATGACGATGAGAGCGGTGCTCTCAGTCCAATCTGTCACGCCGGATTCCTGTCTTTCGAGAAGGCTGCTCTACGAAAACAGCAACGGGCCAAGCTTGGCGAACTCGTCGCGAGACGAGTACGGCACGATGTAGCCCTCTTCAATACGGATGTCATCGACGTGTTCGGCGATGTCCTCAATAGAAATCGCTCCATCTTTTTCCGGGTGTTTGAAATACCCGCTGCACAGACCGGTGAATATCCTGCTGACCGACCCCGCCCCAACCGACCACACCTCGCCGCTGAGGTCACATGCTTCCGACACCAGATAGACGACGGCCGGAGCCACGGATGCAGGATCCGCCGCATCCGCCATCTCGCCGAGGATCTCCTCGGTCATCCTGGTGTTGGCGATGGGGGCGACGGTGTTGACGTTGATCCCGTACTTGGCGCCTTCGAGCTTGAGCACGTTCTCGAACCCGAACAGCCCCGCCTTGGCGGCGCCGTAGTTCGACTGGCCGAAGTTCCCGAACAGGCCCGATGCGGAGGACGTCATGATGATCCGGCCGTACTGCTGTTCCTTCATATGGGCAAACGCCGGACTAGTCACGTAGAAGGCCCCCTTGAGATGCACCGCCAGTACCGCTTCGAGATCGTCCCACCCCATGTTCAACAACGTTCGATCGCGCAGGATCCCGGCGTTGTTGATCAGGATGTCCACTCTGCCGAAGGAGTCGATCGCCTTCTGGACGATCGACTCGCCCCCCTCGGGCTCGGCGACCGAGCTGTACTCGGCGACCGCAACACCCCCGGCCGATTCGATCTCGGCGACCGTAGCGTCCGCGGTCTTGGCATCCTTTCCTTCCCCATGCACCGAACCGCCGAGGTCGTTGACCACGACGGCGGCGCCCAGCGACGCCAGCAGCGTCGCATATGCCCTGCCCAACCCTCCGCCTGCCCCGGTGACGATGGCGACTCGGTCCTGAAAGTCGATCATGGGCCTTCCTTACTCGGGGACGGCAACCGTAGCGCGAAACGGATGCTCATCCGATGACGGACGACAGCTTTCCCGCCAGGTCGCCGTTCGGCTTCACCACCAGCTCGGAGAGCCCAAGCCATGACCCGAGCTCGCCAAGCTCTGCGGCCAGAGCGGGCGCGACTCGCGACGAATCTTCGCCCTCCTCGAGGTGGGAGCCCTGGACGAGCAGCGCACCACCCTCGCGATCAGCCTTGAGGTCCACCCGGGCCACAAGCGCGCCGTCCAGCAGAAATGGCAGCACGTAGTAGCCGTATTGGCGCTTCGGCTTTGGCACGTAGATCTCGATGCGATAGTGGAAGTCGAACAGGCGCTCGACGCGTTCGCGGTTGAAGATCAACGAGTCGAACGGGCTCAGCAACGCGGTACCGATCGCTCGGCGGGGCAAGACGGCTTCGGGATGGACGAAAGCCGGCTTGCCCCACCCGTCGACGGCCACCGGCTCGAGGTGGCCGGTTGCGGCCAGGTCGGCGATCACCTTCCGCGCCGTTGGGACGTGGAGCCTGTGGTAGTCGGCAAGGTCGGCTGCGGTGCCGACCGCGAGGTGGCGACCGGCATCGATCAACAACATGCGATACGCCTCGATTCTGTCTGGTGCTTCCGCAGACAGGGCCTCCTTGGCGATCACCCGCTCCGGCAGGTCGTACAGGCGGCTGAAGTTGGCGGTCCGGTACGCGGAGACCAGGCCGCAGGCGAACAGCCATTCGAGGGCGTGTTTCCCCGGTTGGTATCCCCACCACGGGCCGCCACGCTCGCCCGGGTCATCCAGGTCACCGACGGTGAGCGGCCCGCGCTGTCTGACCTCGTCGAGGACACCGTCGATGTATTCGGGGCGTTCCTCCAGGATCCTCCGCACCGAGCCCCACGGCTCGGCGGCGTGCGCCCGCATGCGCCAGCGGAATCTCGGGTACAGCGGTGTCGGGAGCAGCGACGCCATGTGGCCCCAGTACTCGAAGAGCTCGCCAGAACCGGTGGTCCATCGATCGAGGGCCGCCCGGTCGTATGGCCCGAGCCGAGAGAACAGGGGCAGATAATGGGCGCGCACCAGGACGTTGACCGTGTCGAGTTGCAACACCCCTACGGTCGCCAACACCTTGCGGAAGTGCCTGACGTCGATCCTGCCAGCAGGGCGCCGCCTGGAGAAACCCTGCGCGCCAAGCGCAAGGCGTCGCGCCTGGTCTTGCGTCAAGGTCCTCATGTCGTCCCCTTCGGTGCCATGGCTACGCTACCTCGCATGCTTCGCACCCTTCGCGCTGCGCTTCGCACGGTTGTCCTGACGCCGCTGTTCCTGATTCATACCATGCGCATATCGGCCAAGGTCAACCGGATCGGTAAACGCGATCGCAGCTCGCCACAGATCGAGGCGATCGCCCAAGAATGGGCACGACGCTTCATCCAGATCCCTCCGATCGCTCTCACTGTGGAGGGTGTGGAGCACGTCGATCCTGGCACCCGCTACATCGTCGTGTCCAACCACAGGTCCAACTTCGACATCCCGGTCGTAGTCAGGGCGATGCCGTTCCCAACCCGGTTCATCTCCAAGGAAGAGGTGTCCAAAATTCCGATCTTTGGCAAGGCGGCGGTGACAGCGGGCGTGGTCATGATCGATCGGCGGACGGCGCGAGCCGGCCATCAAGCCCTCAATAGAGCGGTGGTCGAAAGCTTCGAGCTCGGTTATTCGATCCTGTTGTTCGCCGAGGGGACGCGGAGCCGCACCGGGGAGATGGGGAGGTTTCATCGGGGCGCGGCCAGGATCGCCATCGCCACCGGGACCGACATTCTCCCCATCGTGATCGCCGGCACCTTCGACGTTAGCCCTCCGGGGTCGGCGATCATCTACCCGGGAGAGGTGACCGTTCGCATTCTGCCACCGGTCGATGTGACCGGTGCGACCAAACAAGATGTCGCTTCCATCACCGACGACCTGCGGGCACGGATCGGTTCGACCTTCGAGGACATGACCGCCGAGCAGCAGCATCAGTCGTAGATCCCGATCAGCCAGGTCTCTCCATCTCGCACCTCACACAGGAAGGCACCCGCAGAGGTGACGATCTGCCACCGGTCGGCCGACTCCTCGCCTTGCCACCAGCGACCCAGGCGTCGCCACGGGCCGGCCCAGGACAGGACCGGCACCCACCGGCTACCGAGTCGCGCCCTCACCGGCATCCCGGTGTCCCACTCGATGGTGAACCGCTGGGGTTCCGGGGGCACCAGGACCGGTGAGGGCGAAGGGACGCCACCGATCCAGGGTGCGGCCGGGTCACGCTGAGGGGCAGGTGCGTCCTCACCCCACCGGTGCCAGGACACGCGGTCGGCCGGATCCCTTCCTCCTTGGGGCTGGGCATTGAGCAGCCCATCGATGCCGACGATCGCCTGGGTAGCTGCCAGGGCCCGTTGCGTTGCAATGTCCCTCCTTGCGTTTTCACCAAGAGACAGCTGTCTTCCCCCTCCGGAGAGATCTGCCGGTTCGATCCGCAATGCGGCGAGTCCTCCCCTGACCCCGACACCCGGTCCCTCGACCCAGGCGCGGAGTTGCCATCGCATCCGATCCGCGATCGCTCCGTCATCCAGCGGGTCGGCGCTGCTCCACGTACGCGACCGAATCGATCCGTCGGCCGCCTCGGCCTCGACCGTGACCCGGTAGGGGGCGGCACCTACTGCGGCCAGCCCTTCGACCAGACGACTCGCCATGGCTCTGGCGATGAACCCCACCTGCTCCATGTCGGCCAACGGTGGTTCGAAGCGCTCCTCGATGGTGAGATCGACCGGGATGGTTCGCGCCACCACCTCGCGGTCGGGCCCTGAGGCGAGTCGGTGGGCGGTGAGGCCGATAGCGCCGAAGCGCGAGGTGATGGCCCCGCGTGGGAGCCGGGCCAGCTCGCCGAGGGTGGTGATCCCGAGCCAGCGGAAGGTGGCAACGAGCTCCTCGGTCCCGAGGGCGCCGATGTCGAGCGAGGCGAGGAAGTCGGCGTCGTCTTCGACGATGAGCACCGGGGGCTCGCCGGTGGCCAGGGCGGCGGCGTGTTTGGCGGCGAAGGGCCCCGAGGCGAGCCCGATGCGGAACCCGCCGCCGGTGGCGTCGTCGATCTCCTTGACTACCCGATCGACCAGCGGCGCTTCCCCACCGTAGTAGGCCACCGCCCCCGAGACCGGGACGAAGAGGAGTCCCGGGACGGTCACCTCGATCCGGGGGATGAGGGTTTCGACGGCAGCTGCGACCGACTCGAAGGCGATCATCTCGGCCCCCGGATCGCGTTCGATGGTCTCCACGTTGGGGCAGACCGCCTCCGCCTCTCCCCTTCGCATCCCGAGCCGGATGCCGGCGGCGAAGGCGGCGGGGCTGACCGCAACGACGCGTCCACCGTCATCGATCGCCTGGCGAGGCTCAGCCGGTAGCGACCCGGGGCTGCGCAGCGCCCACTCGGGAAACCACAAGCACAGCGTCCGTCCCATCGTCCTCCATCTCGATCGTGCGAGTGGTCCCCCGCATGGACTTCCCAGATGCCGTCACCACCGAGCGGCGCACCGCGATGCTCCCGTGTCCCCGGTCGGCGCCGTCCCAGGACACCGCCTGGCTTTCCAGGGAGAGTTGCGCCACCCCGGCCGGGAGGCTGCCCCGGAGGGGTCTGAGGTAGAGCACGGCGCGTCTGGCCCGTGCCAGGGCTCCCAGCTTGCGGATCGCGGCGTCCCTCACCCCGCCGGGCACCTCGGCGAACACGGCTTCGACGCCCTCGAGCAGCGCGGCCGCTGCCCGGCTCCAGCGGAGGATGTCGTCACACTTGACGACGTGCAACCGGTCGGGATCGATCCCGACCTCCCAGGCGGCAAGCGGGTTGAACCAGCCCCGCACGTCCACGTAGGCGACCGGGCCGGAATGTTCGGCGAGCATGGCCAGCCCTAACCGGGTCAGCCCGTACCCCGGTGGTCCGACGAGCGAGGCAACCTGCCCAGGCAGGAGGGTGGGCAAAGAGTCGCGAGTTTTTGCTCCCCCCTCTTGGGGGAGCCCCGCCCGCAGGGCGGGGAGGGGGGCCAAGCCGTTGAGCTGTGAGCCAAGAGCCGTGCGCGACAAGCCGTGCGCGATGAGAGTTCCTCGCTCTGGACTTGCGACTTGCGACTCGCGACTCGCGACTTCTTTCACACCGGTTTCCTCCGGGCATCGTCAACCGGCGCGCTCGCCGGAAGAGCAGGGTAATCGAACATATGTTCGATGTCGAATCTGCTACCCACCGCGTCCGGGCTTTGCGGAACCACGAGAAGGCCCCGGCAACCTCAGTAGTGAACAAGCGTGAGTAGCTCAACGCCTTCGGGGATCTTGGAGCGGCCGCCAAGGAAGTCGAGCTCAACAACGGCGGCCATGCCGGCCACCCCTGCCCCGAGCCGCTGCACGAG
>CAXMPL010000232.1:0-3071 GCA_964195125.1 uncultured Kiloniellales bacterium
AGGGTTGGTCTTGCTGACGGCAACGATCGCCAACATCCACGACGTGCCCGGGTGGGTCAAGTGGAATTTCGAGGGGTACGAGGGAAAGGCCACCTATCCCGAATACCAGGCGCTGATCGGGCAGATCGACCGCCTCCCCCCGGGTCGGGTGATGTGGGAAGCAAACAACGATATGAACAAATACGGGACGCCGATGGCGCTGATGCTTACCGGGTACTGGAGCGAGGAACACCCGTCGATGGAGGGCTTGTTCTTCGAGTCATCCCTGACAACGCCGTTTCACTTCCTCAATGCATCGGAGGTCAGCGACCGCCCATCCAATCCGGTACGTGGTCTGGAATACAACGGCTTCGACATGGAGCGCGGGATCACCCACCTCGGCCTCTACGATGTCGCCTACTACGTGAGCTTCACGGAGCGTGGGGAAGACGCCGCTCGTGCAGCCGGCCTCAATGAAATGGCCGTTGCGCCCCCGTGGACGATCTTCGCCCTCCCGGATAGCGACCTGGTCGACGTCGCCAGCTTCGAGCCGACCGTGTGGGGCGGCGGAGGTGATTTCCTTGAACCGGCCCTCGAGTGGTATGACGACGTCGCCAACCTCGACCGCTGGCTGGTTGAGACCGGACCGGCCGACTGGGGGACGGTGGCCGCCGTCGAGGACCGGCTGGCCATCCACGAGCCATACCAGACCAAGGGCGTGGTGAGCGACGTCGTGCTCGAGGATCACCGTATCTCGTTCACCACCACTGCTGTCGGTGTGCCTCACCTGGTCAAAGTCTCGTACTTCCCGAACTGGCAGGCCGACGGAGCCGACGGTCCGTACCGGGCCGCACCATCACTGATGGTGGTCGTCCCAACTCAAGAGAACGTGGTCCTCGAGTTCCGCAATACGGCTGCCGAGAACATCGGTACGGCCGTGACCGTGTTCGCCCTCGTCGCGCTGGTGGCTTACGCCTACCTGCTCCGGCGGCAACGGCGTGAACGGGAGAGGACCAGGACGTGAAGCAGTACCTCGAGAGTTTCCTCAATCGGAAGTCTTTCGATCAATTCATCAGGGTCGGCGTCATCGGGGTGGTGAACACCGTGGTTTCGTTTGCGCTGTTCAACCTGTTCCTGATCGGATTCGACTGGGCTTCGGTGTTGGCAGTGTCGGTTGCCTTCGCCATCACTACCTTCCTGTCCTACGTGCTCAACCGGATCTGGACGTTCGAGCTGGGCGGTGGCAAGGTCTCAGGGCGAGAGACGATCCAGTTCTATCTGGTCAACGGGGCGGCCTGGGCGGGGACCGCCGGCACGATGTGGCTTGCCGAGACTCTGTTCGGTCCGCTGTCGAACCTGGCGGCGAACGGCGTGTACCTGTTTGCATCGGCGATCATCCTGTTGCCCAAATTCGCCTCCTACCGCGACATCGTGTTCGGAGAGGCCCTTGCCGAGGAAACGGCTGCCGACAGCACCCACCGATAGGGTCGCTCCCTTTTGCGGAGCACGATTTTTTCCGCTCTTGGCTACGGCCCGCTCGGGTCACGGCTCCGCAAGTAGCCTTTTCGACAAGGAAGGGGTCGCTCCCTTTTGCGGAGCCTCCCGGTCCCTATGCGTCCCTATGCGCCGGCGGCCAGTTTTCTCAGCCCCAGCCACTGGGCTGCGGCCAGCGCAGCAATGACCACCGAGACCAGCGCCAGCACCGTCTCGCCCTGGCTGGTGAGCACGGCAGTGAAGGCGATCAGCGCCGCCGCGGCCACGACCCAGCCGAGGTCGGCGACGACGGCCATCCTGCCTCCGGTGACCAGCCATCGCGGCGAGCGCGACCACCACATCAGATCAGCGGCGTACACCACGAGCCCGAGGCCGATCGCCGCCAACAGCCAGGCATCGACACCGAGCCATCCGTCCAACCGCGACGCTCCGACGATGAGCACGAGTCCGGCGAGGCCGGAGAAGATGGCGTTCTCCCTCATTGCCTTGCTGAGCAGGCTTGGTTTGTGTTCGTTGCTAGTCATGTCGTACCTCCTTGTTGGCCCAGTATGCGGTTCGGAAGGTATTGAATCAATTACCTCATAGGTAATAGAAATGTGGCTCCGTCGCGGTAGGCTGCCATCGATGACGACCGAGACTTTCGGTGACCTGTTGCGAGGTTGGCGGCAGGCTCGGCGGCTCAGTCAGCTCGAGCTGGCAACGGTCGCTGAGGTGTCGCAGCGGCATCTGAGTTTTCTGGAGACGGGGAGGTCCGCCCCCAGCCGTGAGATGGTCATCCATCTCACCACCGCACTGCGGGCGCCGTTGCGCGATCGGAACGCCTGGCTCATCGCCGCCGGGTTTGCCCCTATCTATTCCGAGCAAGGCCTGGACGAACCCGCCATGGAGCAAATCCGGCACATGCTGGAGCTGATCCTTGCCGCCCACGAGCCATTCCCGGCATATGTGATCGACCGGGCATGGAACCTTGTACTGACCAACCAGGCTGCTGGTGCGCTCACCACCCGGCTGGTCGACCCGGGCGCCGCCGCGTTGTTCGGCGGCAACGTGATGCGGCTGTCTCTTCATCCCGAGGGGTTGCGCCGTCACCTCGTCAACTGGGAACAAGCCGCGTCCACTCTGCTCGACCGGCTCCAAAGGGAGACCGCAGAACGGCCAACAGATGGGTCGCTCGCTGCCCTCCTCGACGAGGTCCGCACTTACCCCGGCGTCGCCGATTTGTCCGATCGACTCCCGCTCCCGAGCGGGACGGACCTGCTGGTGCCCCTCCACCTTCGCATCGAGGGCAACGATCTGAAGCTGTTCACGACGATCGCCACCATCGGCGCCCCCTACGACGTAACGCTCGAAGAGCTGCGCCTCGAGACCCTGTTCCCCATGGACGCGGACAGCGAGGCCATGCTTCGAAGTTTCTCCGTCTGACTCACAGGCTTCGCCGGATGGCGATCACACCGCGCAAGGTCCGCGGTACCCGGGTCACCAGGCTGGATTTCGTCTCTCGTCTCTCCTCGACTGTCGCCGGCACCTCGACGATCCGGTAGCCGGCTCGTTCCGCCCGCACCACCAGTTCGGTGTCGAACAAATCCTGCGTAGAGCTG
>CAXMPL010000233.1:0-13907 GCA_964195125.1 uncultured Kiloniellales bacterium
CCTCGTTCTCGGCGAGGACCTGGGCGATGACGCCGCTCGATGTCATCGGTCGTGAGAAGACGAAGCCGTCATCCTGACGCTGCTGACTGGGAAAGATCCCCGAGTCGGCGATGTCATACAGGCCCTGAGCCAGGCCTTCCATCTCGGCAACGAAGTCGACCGTCGGGAACTGTGCCTCGAGGCCCAGTCTGTCCGCCACCTCTTGAGCGAGGTCGATCGAGTAGCCCTCGTTGGCGCCGGTGTCCACGTTGATCAGCGTGAACGGCGGGAAGTTCCCGGTCGTCACCACGATCAACTTGCCCTCCTCGACGAGGCCCGGGACCTCGGCCATTGCCTCAGTCGTGGTAGCCGCCGCTGCGGCGGTGGTGGTGGTGTCGTCTGAATCGCCGCAGGCCGCCGCCACCATGGCCAGCGCCAGCAGGAGTACGGCCAACCTTGGCCAGTGTTTGTCCTTCATCTGCCCTCCATGTTTATCTCTATTGCCCTGTGGGCGCCGTTCCACTAGGCGGAACGGCGTCTCGCTCTAGCATAGCGACGAGACTCGGCCGCCACCGTTGGACGGTCACGGGATGGCAGTGCGCTGACCGGCATCGAGTAGCAACGTGCCGCCGGCAAGCGCCCGCGCCTCGGGATCGAGCAGCGTCATCACCGCCCATGCGACTTCCTCGATGGTGACGACATGTCCGATCGGGGATCGAGCCCTGAACTCATCCATGACCTCGGCTTCCGACACGCTCCGCGCCGCGGCGGCGTCGGCCAGCAGGATCTGAAGCCGAGCGGTCCAGACCGGTCCGGGCGCAACGACGTGGCAGGTTACGCGCCGTTCGCCAAGCGACTGACTGAGCTGGCGGATCAGGTTGACGAGAGCTGCGTTGGCCACCCCGGCTGTGGCCGCTTCCGGGATGGGGTCATAGGCCAGGTTGCCGCCGAGCACGATGATCCTGGAGTCGTCGACCAGCTTGGCGTCGACGGCGCGGACCAGACGCAGTGTGCCATTGACCTTGACGTCGATGGCGGCGAGCACGGCCTCCGCCGTCACCTCATCGACGTGCCCTCCCATTGGGGCAGCTGCGGCGTTGATGGCCGCGCGACACGGCCCGGACAAAGCGTCCCGGATGAGCCGCACGCTGTCGTCATCGGCGATGTCGGCGACACAGACCTCGAAGCGGTCCACCCCTTCTCCGACCGCTTCGAGCGCCTGGCGGGTGCGCCCGACCGCGAGCACGCCAACGCCGCGGTCGGCGAGACGCTCCACGATCTGGGAACCGATGGCGCCGCTCGCCCCGACCACTACCGCCCACTCCTCTGTTGTTGCCGTCATCTTCCTCCTCCTACCCATCTTCGCCGGCATCGACTCCGAGGTCGTTCCACACGTGGTGTTTGGCGATCAGGCCGTCGACGAGCTCGAATCGATCGATGAACCGCACCGATGCAAAGCGGCGGCCGGTCAGGTCCTCGCCCTCGAGCTCGCCAAAAACATAGACGATGACCCTCCCGTCGTTCTCTAGCACATCAAAGCCATCGAACACCTTCCGCACCCGCCGATATCGGTCCCGCGCCGCCGCTACCTGCTCATTCAGATCCGCAAAGCGACGCCCTCCGGGAAAAATGATCTCCACACTCGGAGCCAGGGAGTCCGATGCTTCATCCAGCCGGCGCTCCTCGACGAGACGAAGATAGGTGGTGACGCTGTTGATGGCGGCTCGGTCAGGGTCGGCAGAGCTCGGTGTCACGAGCCGGTTGCTCCCGCATCGAGCATGGCATGGATCATCGCCTCTTTGGGCACCAGCGGTCGGGGGTAGGCCCGGCGGCTCTGCGAGAGACCTGCTGCCAGCAACAGCTCCACCAGTTTGTACGACAGCGGCCCCGGGTTGACGACCGGCACCGGCAGCCGTTCGGCGAGATACCCATGGGCCTCGTGCATCGTCGTCGATCCGAGACAGATCACGTCGGCGCCTGCGTCGACGAGACGCAGACATGCCGCCTCCATCTTGGGGAGGACTTCGGTGCTCTTATCGCCGATCAGGCCGGCAAAGTCGGGCTCGGTATCGAAGTGCTCCACCCCGGCGCAGTACGCAGCGAGGCCCCATTCGTCGAGCGACTTTCGCATCCGGCCAAGGGCGGGCTCCCATTGGGCGAGGACGCCAAACGATTTGCCAAGAGTCAGGGCAAACAGCAACGACGCTCGTCCAGGGCCGATCACGGGGATGTCGAGCATCGAGCGGAGGGCGTCGACCCCCGAATCGCTTGCGCTGTCGATCACCACCGCGTCGAAGCCGTCGGCTTCGGCGCTGAGGCCCGCCTCGAGGATGGCGACGTCGAGCAGCAGCCAGTCATGCGGGCTCTGAAAGCTGGTCGGGCCGGCGACGACGGGCCGGAAGTCGTAGGTCACGTCTGGACGGACGGTCGCTTCGGTCAGCTGGGCGCTCCGCATGGCGAGACCCGCCTCGTCGAGGGCAAAAGGAACGAGTACCAGGACGCGGCTCAAGGGCTGCTCTCGGCGTCGGCCGCGGCGGTGAGCATCGCCGAGATCATCTCCGGCTTTGGTTGGAGAGGCTCGGGGTACGCACTGCGGCTGTGGGTCAAGCCGAGCGCCAGCATGGTATCGGCGGTGAGGTACGACAGCGGGCCGGGGTTCAAGACCGGGACCGGGAGCCGTTCCTGAAGATATCCATGGGCCTGGTGCATCGTGGTCGAACCGAGACAGATTACGTCGGCTCCGTCAGCCTCGATGAGCTGAAGAGCCACCTCGTGGAGTCGAGGGAGAACCTCCTCCTCCTTTCCATCCAATAGGTTCCGGCTGTCGGGATGGGTGTCGATGGAGCGGATGCCGGCACATCGATCCTCCATGGCGAGCTCGCGCAGCGTCCGCTCGTAGAGCCCAAACCATCGCTCCCACATCGAGAGCACCCCGAACCGTCGACCAAGCATGAGCGCCGTGATGAACATGGTCTTGCCGGGTGCAATCACCGGGATGGTCAGCAGCGAGCGCAGGGCGGCGACACCCGAGTCGCTAACGGTGTCGATGCAGACCGCGTCGAACCCCTCCTCTTCCGCCTTCATGCCCGCCTCGAGCAGGGTGATGTCGGCCAGCACGTAGTCGTGCGCGGACACATAACCGGACGGGGCGGCCCGCGTCGATCGGTAGTGAAGCTCGATCGATGGCGGCAGCTTCGCCTCTTCCTGTTGTTCCGCACGCTTCTCCAGCTGCTCTGATGTCATCGGGAACGGCACCAGGACCAGGACTTTGTGCGTTCTCTCGGTCATCGGGCGACCCTAGTGAATAGGGTGGGGCCGTGCCCTCTCCAGATGTCGACGTGATCGTTGCCGGCGCCGGCGCTGCCGGTCTCGCCGCATCCATCGCCGCCGCCGACGGCGGGGCCTCGGTGCTGCTGCTCGAATCCAAGGAGACCTTCCGTGAAGGCAGCAACACCGCGATGAGCACGTCGATGATCCCCGCCGGCGGCAGCCGGTGGCAGCCGGAAGCAGGCATCGACGACGATTCTCCCGATCGCCTGTATGACGACCTCATGACCAAGACGAAGGGCAAGGCCGACCCGTTGGTGGCCAGGGCGCTGGCAGACGTCGCCCCCGATCTGGTTGCCTGGCTCGCCGACACCTGTGGCGTGCCGCTCGAGCTGGTGACCGATGTCTCGTACCCGGGTAACTCGCGGTTCCGACATCATTCGGTGCCGGAGCGGGCTGGCCATGTTCTGCACGCCCACCTGCTTCGGGCGGCAGCCGCCCGAAGCAACATCACCCTGGTCGTGCCCAGCCGCCTATCGACCCTCGAAGAGATGGACGGCGGGCTCCGCGCTACCTCGGTCCGCCCCGATGGCACCGGGGACAAGCTCAACACCGGTGCCGTCGTGCTCGCCACCAACGGCTTCGGTGCCAACGAGGAGATGGTGCGTCGCTACATCCCCGAGATCGCAGACGGCCTGTACTTCGGTGGCGACGGGAGCACTGGTGACGCCCTGATGATCGGCGAGCACCTCGGCGCAGATACCGAGTATCTCGGGGCCTACCAAGGCCACGGGTCGGTGGCTACCCCTCACGGCGTGCTGCTGACCTGGACAACGATGATGAACGGCGGAATTCTGCTCAATGCCACCGGGCATCGTTTCCAGAACGAGACCATCGGATACTCGGAATCGGCGGTGAACGTTCTCGCCCAGCCCGGAGGGGTCGCCTGGACCGTCTATGACCAGGCGGTTCACGACAAGGCACTCCCGTTCAAGGACTATCAGGATCTGGTGGAGATGAACGGGGTGCGCTGGGCCGAGGACGCTGCCGCCATAGCCACCATCATCGACTGTGACCGCGAGACCGTCGGTGAGACCATGGACAGTGCCGCCCGGTACGCGGGCGGAGACGAGGACCCCCTGGGACGGGTCGACTGGGCCCATACCCTGGAGCCGCCGTTTGTGGTGGTGAAAGTCACCGGCGCCTTGTTCCACACCCAGGGCGGCCTCCGGGTCGACGAACGGGCAGCGGTGCTTCGCAACGGAGTACCCATCCCCGGATTGTTCGCCGCCGGGGGCGCCGCGGTAGGGGTGTCCGGGGACGGTGCCTACGGCTACGTCTCAGGGAACGGTTTGCTGAGCGCACTCGGCCTCGGTTACCTCGCAGGCAACGCGGTGGCCGCCGACCTCACCGGCTGAGCACCGTCGGAGCCAACAGGCGGAGCGCCTCTTCCTCGTCGACCGGTCCTCCGGGGATGATCTGCAGACACACGTTGTCGGCGCCGGCCGCCAGATGCTCCGCCACCCGGCGCTCGACAGCGCCCTCGTCACCCCATGCGTAGAGGGCATCGACCAATCGATCGGTGCCGCTGTCGGTGAGGTCGGACTCGTCGAAGCCGAGCCGGAGCAGATGACGGCGATAGTTTGGCCATTGCAGAAATCGCTCGAGGTTTTTCCGCGCCGCTTTCCTGGCCACTGCTGCGTCCTCGGTGAGCACGACGCCCTGCTCGACCGCTATCAAGGGGCCGGGACCGATGTTCTCTCGCACGGTTGCGGTGTGGTCGGGTGTGCTCAGAAACGGATGGGCGCCATCCGTCATCTCCCCGGCGAGCGCAGTCATCCGGGGACCGAGCGCCGCAAGCACCCGCGGCGCCGGATGATCCGGTGGGTGGCCGTCGTAGGCAGCGACATCCATCTCCTCGAGGTAGGACCGCATGGCCTGCAATGGCCTGTGGTAGTCGTGGCCCCGGCGCGATGCGCTGTTGCGGTGGCTGACACCCATGCCGAGCACGAATCGTCCCGGATGGGCGTCGGCCAGCGTGCGGCCCGCGTTCATCATGGCCGTCGGATCCCGATTCCAGATGACGGCGATGGCACTAGCCACCACGATCCGCTTGGTGCCGCCGAGCACCACCGCGGCGAAGGTGAGCACGTTTTTCGCCGAGGCGGACTCTGGGATCCAGACGCTGCCGTAGCCGAGGCCTGCCCATTCGTCGACCAGATCGAGTGCCTCGCCGCTCGGCCTCCGCTGCAGCAGGCCGCTGAACACCCCAACCGCGCCAACGTCGGTAGTCATCGTCTCTCGTTCTGTGGGCTGTCCGGGTCACACTATCGGCACCATCGCCACCGAAGGGTCGGTGGCGGTCAGACGATGCCGTCTGCGCGCATCGCCCCAACCGCCTCCTTGTCGTAGCCGAGCTCGAACAGCACCTCATCCGTGTGCTCTCCGAGCAGTGGCGGGTGCCTTCGGATGCTTGTCGGCGTCTCCGACATGCGGATCGGCAGACCGAGCGAACGGAAGCTGCCGATCGTGGGGTGGACGATGTCGGTCACCATCTCTCTGGCGAGGGCGTGCGGACTCGACAGGGCCTCGGCCACCGAGTTGACCGGTCCATTGGGGATCCCGACGGCGGACATGGCTTCGATCCAGTCCGCCCTGGTACGCGTAACGATGCGTGCCGCGACCAGGGATTCGATCTCCTGGCGATGACGGACACGATCCTCGTTGCGGGCAAAGCGGGTGTCGGCGGCCCATTCCGGATGACCGAGGGTCTCGCACAAGACGAGGAACTGGGCATCGTTACCAACAGCGACAACGAGCTCACCATCGGCTGTGGTAAACGTGCGATACGGGACGATGTTGGGGTGGCCGTTGCCATAACGGCGGGCCGGCTCACCCGAGATGAGATAGTTCGAGGCGATAGCCGCCAGCATCTGCAAGCCGGTGTCATGGAGGCTCACTTCGGTTTGCTGACCGAGGCCGGTGCGATGTCGGTCTTCGACCGCGGCCAGGATCGAGATGGCGGCGAACAAACCAACGCAGAAGTCGACGATGGCGACGCCAAGCTTCATCGGGTCGCCTTCCTTCTCACCGGTGATCGCCATCAGCCCGCTCTCTGCCTGGGCGATGAAGTCGTAGCCGAGTTCGCCGGCTCGGGGCCCACTGCCGCCGTATCCGCTGATCGTGCATCGCACCACCTGCGGCGCACGCTCGGCGTACCAGGCGTCGTCGAATCCCCACCGGTCCAGCGTGCCAAGCTTGAAGTTATCGATCACGATGTCCGACGCCTCGATCAACTTCGCCAAAACCTCCCGCCCGCGCTCCTCCCTCAGGTCGAGCGTCAGGCTCCGCTTGTTGCGGTTGATGTTGAGGTAGTAAGCAGACTCCCCCGCCACAAAAGGCGGTCCCCAGGCTCGGGTGTCGTCACCGCGCCCGGGGCGCTCCACCTTCACCACCTCGGCGCCAAGATCGCCAAGGACCATGCCGCACAGCGGCCCGGCAAGGACCCTTGTGAGATCGAGCACCCTGAGCCCGTCCAGTGCTCCGTCATTCATGCTCCGCTCCCGGGTCGAGAGAATCACGGTATCGTCGTGAGCCGTGGTCCGCCGCAAAAGCGAGGTTTCCCATGCTCGACTCCACCGAGGTGTTTGCTCCTATCGAGGGGCCATCGGCGTGGTACGGGTCGGACATGGCCAAACGGTCAAAGGAGTGGCTGCACCGCCTCGACGATGCCGAGGTTGCCGAGATCAACGAAGCCGTCGCCGCGCTGATCGAGGCCGGTACCCCGATCCTCGAGGTCGAGCGGAAGACTTTCCCGCTGCCGAATCTGGGCCCGGTGCTCGATGGCATCCAGGACGACGTGGTCAATGGTCGCGGCTTCGTGTTGATCCGCGGCCTGCCGGTCGACACCTACACGATCGAGGAGTCGGCGGTCGCCTACTTCGGCATCGGGGCCTACTTCGGGTGGGCGATACCGCAGAACGCCAAGGGCCACGTATTGGGACACGTTCGGGACATCGGCCTCGACCCAAACAACCCCGAGCATCGGGTGTACGGCACCAGAGCACGCCACCTCTACCACACCGATTCGTGTGACATCGTTGGGTTGATGTGCCTGCGCACCGCCAAATCCGGTGGCCAGAGCAAGATCGCAAGCTCAGTCACCGTCTACAACGAGGTATTGAAACGTCGGCCCGACCTCGTCGAAGTCATGGCACAACCGTTCTACCTCGATCGCAAGGGCGAGATCCCGGAGGGTAAGGGGCCGTACTACCGGATGCCGATCTTTAACCCGTACGGCGGCTACCTCACCACAACCTACAGCCGGGACTTCATCAGCGCCGCGCAGCGGTTCGATGAGGTGCCCCGGCTGACCGACGAACAGATCGAGGCCATGGACCTCGCAGACGAGCTCGCCGGGAGTGACGAGATTCGTCTCGACATGGACTTCCGACCCGGCGACATCCAGTTCCTCCACAACCACCAGATGCTGCATTCCCGAACGCCGTACGAGGACTATCCCGATCCGGAGCGGAAGCGCCACCTGCTGCGACTGTGGCTGGCACCACCCAACTCCCGTCCGCTGCCACCCGTGATGGCCGAGCGGTTTGGCTCGATCGAGCAAGGCACCGCACGCGGTGGCATCCGCGTCCCCGGTCAGACCCTGACCACACCACTGCAACCGGAATAGGCGCTCGCTTCGAGGCGAGAATCGAAATGGCCGACCGCGGAGGTGTGCCGCAGGTTCCTGCTCCCGGTGTGAGATTGGCCCGCGCTCGCTGCCACAATCGCCGCCGTGCAGGGTCCCACACGCATCGCCTACGGAGGACGGGTCGACGCCCCGACCGCCGTGATCGCAGCAACCGCCGCAGTTGCGCTGATGTTTGCCGCGACACCATTCCTTATCGCACCAATCGCTGACCGCTACGGCGTCTCCGAGGGCGCGGTCGGGCTGATATCGGTCGCCCAGGTGGGTGCCTTCGCCTTGGCCAACTTCGTCCTCCCCCGTCTGCTGCGACCCACCGGCGACATCCTCCGCATTGCAGCAGTGGCCCTGGTTGGGCTGAACCTGCTCAGCATCGTCCCCACCGCATTCGGCGCCCTCGTCGCCATCAGGCTGCTGGCCGGCTTCGCCGCAGGGTCGATGACGTGGTTGGCCTGGACGGACGCGATGCAGCGGCGCAAATCGATGAGTGCGGTGGCCGCGGCGGGCCCGGTCGTAGTCCTGATCGGGGCGCCGATCCTGGCGGCGGTGGCGACGGTCGGCGACCGCGCCCTGTACCTGCTTCTGGCGCTGGCGACCGTACCCGCCGTCGTGTCCATCGCACCGATCGTTGGTGAGCGGCGTCGTGCTGGCTCGGTGAGCAAGTCCCGATCGAACCGGGTCCTGATGTTGGCGATGTGGCTGCTGACCTTCTCCGGCTCGGCGCTCTTCATCAACCAGGCGCTGGTCGCCAGAGACATCCACGCGCTGGCACCGCTGGCGGCGTCGATCGCGTTCAGCCTCAACGCCGCAGGGGGTTTGATCGGAGCGAGACTCTCCACGCGGCACCGGCATCCGGGATGGTGGCTGGCATCCGCTGGCGTTGCGGCCTGGGTAACCGTCAACGGGCCCGTCGCCCTGTTCTTCATCGGTATGGCCTGGTGGGGCTTCGCCTTCTGGATGGGTGTCCCCGGCGTCATGGAGATGATCTCGGCGCGGTCGCTCGCGCGAAGCGAGCGCGCCGGTGACACCCAGGGGTTGATGGCGGTGGGTCGGGCGTTCGGACCCGCGATGGGTGGGGCATTTGTTGACGCCGGGGCGTTGGTCGCGCTGTCATGGGTTTCCGGGGTCGGTCTCGCCACTGCCGGGGCCACCGTGATCGGGGTCAAAGAAGGACGAGAGCGACTGCCGCCGTCCGATCCCCGAACGGTCAGGAGACCGAGGGTCTGAGGCTGGCACCGGGCTGGCGCGCGGCTGCCCGTACCGCCTATCCGATCGTCGGCACCGCTCGAGGACCGACGGCGATGGCGGGGCTCACGACGCGGGGGCTACTTCACATCCGGGTTAGGGAGCATGAAGTCTTCGCGCATGATTCTGGTCAACTCATGGTGCGAAGCGATGAACCCACGCAACGTGCGCACGGTGGCCCCAAAGGTGTCGAATTCGTCAACGGTCATTCCGTCCTCGTCGTATGCCTTGCGGAAGTCGGGCACCCGCTCGTACAGCTCCTCAATGATCTCAGGGGAGACCGGATCGTTGATCCGCTCCTTGACCTCCACCGCGGAGCCGTTGAACAGCTTCTGCCATTTCGATGGAATGGTGAGAACGATGTCACCGCCTATGAATTCCGACCAATGCAGATGGTGCCGGTAAGCCGCCGCAAGGAGGCGTGACCGGAAACCGCGCTCCTCGTAGATCCCGACCGCCTTCTTGAAGACGGCAACTCCCGCCCAGGGCAGGTACTGCGGGCTCACGATGATGCCATCTCTCTTGGTGACGACCTGGATCCAGTCATCGGTCCGGCCCACCATGATGGTGGTGACGGGCGTCATCGTGTCTGTTGCCAGCCCCTCTGCTTCGCGTCGCTGTAGGCCGCGGTCGACGGCTTCTCCGACGGCGACGGCCTGCGGTACGGTGAAGCTGACCGTGGCGTTGACGTTCACCCCGCGGTAGGTAGCTTCCTCGACCGCGGTGATGCCTCGACTCGTCGCCGGCAACTTCACCTGCATATTGGGGGCCAGCGCGTCGTAGCGGACCGCTTGTTCGACCATCTTTTTGACATTGCGGTAGTAGGAAGGGTTCGTTTGGATCGACAACCGTCCCTTCATCCCGTTCTCGCGTTCGAACACGGGTAATAGCAGTTCGGCGCCCTTGAGTGCGATCTCCTCGAATACCTTGGCCGCCACGTCTTCGTCTGACCACGATGGGTTCTCCGCGATCAGCCCGTGGATACGGTCCTCCCACAAATGGCGTTCCTGGCTGAGGACGTGCTCGACAATCGTTGGATTGCTGGTAGCACCGACCGCACCGTGTTCGATCGCGTAAGCCAGCTCTTCGACGGAGGACGAGTCATTCCAGAAATCAGTCGGATACGCGCTGACCGTTTCGTGCAGAGGGCTCTTGTAGGTGGTCTCCAACATGGTGCTCGCTCCTTGCCGTCACCGGCTCATTCGTGAGGCAATCCTCGGTTCTCAGCAGACTCGTCGCAACGGCGAGATCCTGATACGCAGTATATAGATTGGAACGTTCCACGCGACAGGATTCTCACAGCTCGGCCTCATGCCCACCACGGCGACGTGCCAGCCTGGGTCGCGCCACAACTCGTTGGTATTGCGTGTTGCCGCGACCGCGAGGACGACATCGCCCCTATCGCGGGTCTGGGCAAAGGTCGCTGATTGAACACCGAGCCCTTTCAGCTGGGGATCGGAGAAAACAACAGTTTCCGTCGATCCAGCGGTCGATCAATTTCGTGTTTCAGCTCTGTTCGCTGTCAGACGGCGGACCTGTCGACTCGCGTGCAATCAATTTCGGCGGGAGAACAACGCGGCGGGGGGTCTCGCGATCCTGCCCTATTTTCTCCAAGATGAGCCCGGCGGCCACGCGCCCCATGTCGTGTCGGGGTTGGTCTACCGTCGTCAACCCCAAACGGCGGCTGGCGGCAAGGGCGGTGTTGTCGTAGCCCACAACCGAGACGTCGCCGGGGACATCCAGCCCCTCGGCATCGAGCACCTCGACCACGCCGATTGCAGCGAGATCGTTGGCGACGAAGACGGCGGTCGGTCGGGTGGCGTCGGCGAGAAGGCCCCGCATCCCGGCGGCACCGCCTTCCTCGGTGAAGCTACCGCGCACCGTTCGGATTTCGCTCTCCAGCCCGTGCCCGCGCATCGCATGCGCGTAGCCGGTGCGGCGGGGCCGGGCGCCGGCACCGGAACCGCCGTCGATGTGGGCGATGCGTCGGTGTCCGAGTTCGACGAGGTGGTTCACGACCATCTCACCGCCACGGCGGTCGTCGGTGGTGACGCTGTCGACCGCTGGCGCCCTGATCGCCTTGCCCACAACGACCGTGGGCACCGTTTGTGAGGCCTCGATGGCAACCTCCCTGCCGAAGACCGGCGAGGCCAGGATGAGGCCGTCCACTCGCATCTCGAGCAACGTTGCAACCGCAAGACGCTCCCGTTCCGGGAGCCGGTTACCGGTGGTCAGGATTGCGCGATATCCGGTGTCTGTGACTGCAGTATCGATGCCGTCAATCACGTCGGCGAAGAACGGGTTGTGGAGGTCCGAAACCATCACGCCGATCACGTACGAGCGTTGCCGCACCATGGTGCGGGCCGCCGCATTGGGGCGATAGCCGAGTTTCTTTGCCGCCTCCACAACGGCCTTCCGGCTGGATGGACTGACCCGGTCGGAACCCCTCATGACAAGGGACACCAGCGATTTCGATACGCCGGCTTCGTTGGCGACATCCAGGATCGTTGGGTGTTTCATAGAGCAGTCATCATAGCGGCATCGAGTTGGAACGTTCCAACAATCAGTCTGTCCCGTGGTCTGGCATGTTCCCGCCAAACACGAGTTGGAACGTTCCACTCTCCCCCGAGTAGGATGGAAGACCGACTGGGAGTTACCGGAGCGATGGACCACGGATCCGCGGCATCGTCCAAGCCACCCGCCACCGTGCGCTGGGGTGTGCTAGGCACGGGCGCCATTGTCCGCAATCACGTCTTCGATGCCATACGAGGCGCCGAGCTGTGCCAGCTGTACGCGGTGGCCTCTCGTGACGGCCAACGCGCCGCTGCCGCCGCTGCCGCGCACGACATCGAGTTCGCCTATGGGTCCTATGAGGAGCTGCTGGCCGACCCCGCGATCGATGCCGTGTACCTGCCGCTCCCCAACCACGTGCACGCCCGCTGGATCATGGCGGCCGCCGATGCCGGTAAGCATGTGCTGTGCGAGAAACCATTGACGCTCGACGCGGCCGAAGCAGAGGCGGTGGCCGCGCACTGTCATGCGAGGGGTGTGTTATTGATGGAAGCCTTCATGTATCGGTTCCATCCAGCCTGGGTCGAAGCCCGCCGCCTTCTCGCCGAGGGGACCATCGGGCGGATCCTCGACGTCGCGGTGTGGTTCGGCTTCCGAACGACACGCACCAACGACTACCGCCTCGTACGAGAACAGGGCGGGGGCGCGCTGCTCGACGTCGGTTCCTATGCGGTCAACGTAAGCAGGATGCTCCTCGGTGACGACCCCGGTGCGACATACGCCGCTGCCAGACTCGATCCGGCGACGGGCGTCGACATGACCTTCAGCGCGCTCCTGGACTACGGCGACGCTCACTGCACCTTCACTTGCTCGCTGGAGCACGAACCGGACCACCAGGTCCGCATATACGGAACCCACGGTTGGCTCTCGATCGCCGACCCGTTCAACTGCCCACCGGACCACGCCACAACGATCACCATCGCCACCGGAGCCGATGACCATCCCCACCACTCATTGCTCCGCACCATCACCATCGATCCAGCGAACCAGTACGGCCTGCAAGCCACCGCGTTCGCCCGGGCCATCCTGAGCGGGGAACCATCACCCCTGGCGCCGGAAGACTCGATCTTCAATATGCGGCTGATCGGTCGCCTCTTCGCATCAGCCGGACTCGACGGGCCTCTGGCCGGAGAGAAGGTGACAACGTGACCAGCAAACTCCGGGTAGGTGTCGTTGGAACCGGCCGCATGGGAGGCCGCCACGCTCGCAACATCCACACCTACGTCGGCGAAGCCCGGCTGGCCGCGGTGATGGACGTCGACAGCGATCGTGCGAGCCAGATCGCAGCATTGGCTGGAGCCACTGTGTTCACCGACGGGGAGGCGCTGATCGCGTCCGACGTCGTGGACGCGGTCATCATCGCCAGCCCGGACCCGACCCATGCTGCCCTGGCACTCGCCTGTCTCGAGCAGCGCAAGCCGGCCCTGGTGGAGAAGCCAGTCGCCACCGAACTCGACGACGCCGCAGCCCTTGTCGAGCGCGAGGCATCCCTGGGACGGCGCCTACTCCAGGTGGGCCTCATGCGCTACTACGACCCGCGACACGTCGGCGTCAAGGACGCCGTCGACGCCGGAGCCGTGGGACGGCCACTCATGTTTCGCGGCTGGCACCGGAATCCACGAGAGGCTACGCCTCAGACGTCGGCTGAGGTGCTCATCAACTCCGCGGTCCACGATCTTTATACGGCTCGCTGGCTGCTGGGCCAAGAGGTCACCGAGATCTACGTCAGGGGCACCACCATCGACCCGCAGCGCACCGACCAGCTCGACCTCCAGCTCGTAACCATGGCCATGAGCGGGGGTGCTCTCGCCTCCGTCGAGGTCAGCCAGGACTCGGGCTTTGGCTATGAGGTCGGGGTCGAGATCACCGGCCCGAAGGGCGTGGTGTCCACCCCGCCACACCACACGCCGCTCGTTCGTCACGACGGAGAGATAGGTCAGCGAGTTGACCCCGATTGGCTCGAGCGCTTCGCCACCGCCTATATCCTGGAAGTCCAGGCATGGAGCGCCGCAGTCGTCAACGGTCGGTCACACGGTCCGAGCGCCTGGGACGGATATCTCACCCTTGCGGCCGCCCTGGCCGGCGCCGACTCCATCGACCGGGGCGCCCCTGTCGAGGTCGAAATCCCGGAGCGGCCGGC
>CAXMPL010000234.1:0-4403 GCA_964195125.1 uncultured Kiloniellales bacterium
AGAGGGAAGGCTGGCCTATTGCTACAACTACTTCGGTCTCCAGCAATCCAAGGTCTACGGCAAGTCGGAGCTGCCGCCTGGTGACCACCAGGTGCGCATGGAGTTCGCCTATGACGGTGGGGGACTTGGTCTTGGCGGAACCGCAACCCTGTATGTCGACGGAACCCAGGTCGGCCAGGGACGGGTGGATAAGACCCACCCCATGATCTTCTCCGCCGACGAGACCACCGATGTGGGCGCCGACTCGGCGACCCCGGTGAGCGACGACTACGGCCCGCGGGAGAGCCACTTCAATGGCCGCATCGAATGGGTGCAGATCGACCTTGGCGACGATGCCGACGACGCCGACCACTACATCAGTGACGAGGAGCGGCTCCGCATCGCCATGTCGGTCCAGTAGCCGTCAACGACGGCCGTCCACGTAGGCTCGGCCCATGCGCGCCATCATTGCCGTGAGTTCGGATGGAAAGCGCCGGGGACGACGTTGGGCCGTGACCGTCTTGGCGCTGGGGTTGGTCCTTGCCGCCTGCACGTCGGTGAGTGACGAACCAGAGACGACGCTCCCAGAGGTCATCCCGCCAACAACTTCGACGACTGAGGCCGAGGTGCCGGAACCCGCGGCCCCGGAAACGACGGCGCCGGACGAGGGGTACCTCTGGATCGTCGGCGACTGCGTCGACATCGGTAACGACGCCGCGGCCGAGCTTCCGTACGCGCCCTACGGCACCGGGCTGCTGATGGACTGCGGCGAGCCCCACACCCATGAGGTGTACTTCACGGCGACGCTGTCGGGCGGCTCCGACGAACCGTTTCCCGACGACTTGAATGCAACGCTGTTCGATGTGTGCTTCGTCGAGTTCGCCGAGTTGATGGGGTTCTCGTTGTCCGACTCGACACTGAATGTGCTGCTCTATCTGCCGGACGCCGAGGAATGGGGCGCCGGGGAGCGATACCACGCCTGTGTCGTCTATCAGAGCGATACGGACGCGACCTATGCCCCGCTGGTCGGATCGGCAGCGGACGATGCTGGCAGCTACACATGGCAGGTGACAGCCGGGTCGTGTTACGACATGGTCAATCCGCTGTTGTTGGCGGTGAGCGACACCGTGGCCTGTGCCGAGGAGCACAGGATCGAGATGATCGGTGAGGCGGTACTGGCGCCGGACGACGCCGACTATCCGGGCACGGATGCCACCGATCGAGATGCCGGCGAGGCCTGCGATGCCCTGCTGGCCGAGTACGCCGTCCAGCCGCTCGAGGACCTACCGGTGCTGACCTTCCCTCTTCCCACGCCGTTCAGTGAAGGGGAGTGGGACACCGGGCAACGCACCGTGCGATGTTTTGCGTTCGCCAGCACCTTTGACTCGGGGCTCCTCATCGTGGCCGGGTCGCTTGGCGACGGGACCTTCGAGATCATCGGCGTCGAAGCCGACCGGGGTGTCCAGGTCTGATCAGCATGCGCGCAGCCATTTATCACAAGTTCGGCGGCCCGATTTTGATTGAAGACGTACCGGAACCGGAGCCCCCCCGGGACGGCGTGGTGATCGCGGTCGAGGCCTCAGGGTTATGCCGATCCGATCTCCACGGTTGGGACGGCCTGGACCCCGACGTCGAATTGCCCATGGTGCCGGGTCATGAGTTGGCCGGAACCATCGGCGCCGTCGGTGGCGACGTGCGCAACTGGGCGGTTGGGGATCGAGTCACGGTTCCCTTCTGCTGCGGGTGCGGTGTCTGCGAGCAATGCGAGGTGGGCAACACACAGATCTGTGACGACTACTTCCAGCCAGGGTTCACCGGCTGGGGATCGTTTGCGCAGCGCGTGGCCATCCCGGCCGCGGATGTCAACCTGGTGGCGTTGCCGGACGATCTCGACTACCCGGAAGGGGCGATACTCGGCTGCCGTTTCATCACCGCCTACCGGGCCGTTGTGCAGCGAGGGCGAGTAAGCGAAGGTGAGTGGCTTGCGGTTTACGGTTGCGGCGGCCTGGGCTTGTCCGCAGTGATGATCGCGGCGGCCAAGGGAGCGCGGGTGGTGGCCATCGATATCGGCGACACCACGCTGGCATTGGCCCGCTCGCTTGGGGCGGAGGCAACTGTCAACGCTACCTCGGGGGAGGTGCCGAGTGCGGTGTTGGAGTTGACCGCCGGTGGTGCCGATGTGTCGATCGACGCCGTGGGGGACCCGAGGGTGGCGGCGGACGCAC
The DNA here is from genome assembly GCA_964195125.1 of uncultured Kiloniellales bacterium. Classification (GTDB taxonomy): domain Bacteria; phylum Actinomycetota; class Acidimicrobiia; order Spongiisociales; family UBA5794; genus JACZST01. The sequence goes on from CAXMPL010000234.1 coordinate 2,205, forward strand.
TGCTCAGCCTGCGCAAGCTGGGCCGGCATGTGCAGGCGGGGCTGCTCAACGAGGGCCCGACGCCGCTCCCCATGGATACGGTCGTTGCTCGTGAGCTGGAGGTCCTTGGCAGCCACGGCATGGCGGTTGGTGATTACGGCGAGGTATTCGACCTGATTGCCGGCCTCGACCTGTCCATGTTGATCAGCCGCCGGCTGTCCCTCGATGAGTTCCCCGCGGCGCTCGAATCGATGCGCGCCTTTTCTGGCGCGGGTATCTCGGTGGTCACCGATTTTGACTGAGTCGTGAGTCGTGAGTCGCAAGTCGCAAGACGAATCGTCCTGCTGATGACTGACGACTGGCTTACGATTGGCGCATGCCAGTCATCGGCCGGGTGCTCATCGACGGCGAGTTCTTCGATGCCGAATCGGCCTCGATCTCGGTGCTCGATGTCGGGTTCCAACGCGGCTATGGCTGTTTCGAGGCGGTGCGTGCCTACGACGGTCGGATGTTCCGGCTCGACGCCCATCTCGATCGGCTCGAGCACAGCGCAGCAAAACTGCATCTGCCCGTTCCCGACCGCAACGATCTGGTGGCCTGGTGCACGACGGTCGCGGAGGCCGCAGGGGACAGCGTCGTCCGAACCCTTGTGTCGGGCGGGACCGACCCCAGGAAATTGGGGACCAACTCGAGAACGGTCGTGCTTGCCGAGGCGGTGCCGCCGCAGCCATCGATGCTCTCGCTCCAGTCCAGGATCGCCCCGTGGCACACCGATGGCGACTGGTTCGAGCTGACCGGCGCCAAGGCGCTGTCATACGGGTTCAATCTGGCTGCCTCCGTCGAAGCGCAGGGCGCCGGCTACGACGACGCCCTCCTGATCGGCAGGAGCGGCAACGTCCTTGAGGGACCGACGTTCTCGGTCGCCTGGATAGCCGACGACACCTTTCACACCCCCAGCCTCGAGATCGGCATCCTGGACTCGATCACGCGGCGGGCTTCGATCGAGGTGGCTGAACGAGTTGGCATCCCGGTCGTCGAAGGGGTCTACGACCTAGACGATGTCTTCGGAGCCGCCGAGGTCGTGGCGCTGTCCACGGTGAAAGAGCTGCACCCGGTGGGTCGGGTCGACGATCGGGAATTCGTCCCTGGTCCGGTCACCGCTGCTCTGGCGACAGGGTTCGCTGAGCTCGTTGCCGACGAGCTGGATCGGTGACCGCCGGCCTGGCAGAGGCGGTCGACGGCCTCTACCGCGAAGTGGTCATGGAGCCGGAGCGCTGGAACGAGTCGGCGTTCGCCGACTGGCTCGAGACCATCGGGCTCAACGCCGATTCGATTGATCGCGATGAGGCGAAACTACTGCGCCGCGCGATCCGGAACGCGATCAAACTCCAGACTTTCTGGCTGGCTGCCGATGCAGATCGAAAGGGTGCGGAGCGATTGTGGAGGGCTCGAGTCGACATCGCGGTCGGTGTACCTGCCTGGCGACCGCCACTGGAACTGGCAATGAAAGAGCTGTATGCGAACCCAAGCCCTGAGGGGTTCGACGACGTGTCGATGAGATTTCGAGTCGTGAACGGAACCGGGTGGTTGGAGGGGACCTCGTTCGGGGCGTGGCACGCCGAACAGATCGGTAAAAGCGATGCTCGGTAGAGTCGGCAGTATGCGGGTGCGAGTCATCGTCATCGCAGGGGTACTGGTTACCGCCGGCTGCACGTTCGGTGGCACCGAAACGACCACCACAACTACCCAAGCGGTTACCACGACTCTGCCGCCGGAGACGACGACTTCGACGACCGTTACCACCCTTGCCCCGCTCTCCGCGCCCCGCTTCCCCTCGTATCGGATCGTGACCCGTATCGATGACGCCAACGGTGGAGACACGGTGGTAGTGCTGCTCGACAGCGGATCCGTCGAAGTGCTCACCGACGTTGACCTCTACGACGTGGTTGGTGATGTGGTCGAGAAATTCCCGCCGATCTTCGAAGCTCATGTCGTTGACACGCTGGCAGCCGCCGACGCCGTTCTGATTGAGGAGCCAACCGACGAGCAGCTTCAGGAGCTCGCCGAGCACTATCTCGTCAGCTTCGAAGAAGGGTTCAGAATCGTCTACCGGGGCCCGTTCGCAGAGCTCGGGACAACGGTTTTGGGAAGCTGAAGAGGTCGCAGGTCTCAAGTCACAAGTCAAACTCGAGCTCCGACGCAGCCTTCGCTTGGTACCCC
>CAXMPL010000235.1:0-13741 GCA_964195125.1 uncultured Kiloniellales bacterium
GCGTCGGATGGAGGTCCCGGGCATCGCCAGGGAAGTCGGAAGCTACGCCCTCGGTCTAATGACTGAAACCGCTCCTGGCGGCTGACTCCATCGGCGGGTTGGTTTGGAGATCGTCACAGGCTTCCCGCAGGTTTTTGATCAATTCGCCTGCGAGGTCCAGCGTGAAACCTTCCCGCACGACGATCCGCAGCACGGCGACGTCGGTGGCGTTGTCCGGCATGGTGTATGCCGGGACCTGCCAACCGTTGTAGCGCAGTCGGTCCGAAACGTCGAACACGGTGTACGGCACGTCCTGTGTGATCTCGAATGTCAGGACCGGGATGTCGGTTCCGTCGCTGATGATCGAGAACGGCCCGATCTCGGCAATGCCCGAGGACACGGTGGTCGCCGTCTGCTGCAAGGCCTTCATCACCCTGGTGTATCCCGACCTTCCCAGGCGGATGAAGTTGTAGTACTGGCCGACGATCTGATTGCCCGGGCGCGAGAAGTTCAGCGTGAACGTCGGCATGTCTCCCCCGAGGTAGTTCACGTGGAAGATGAGCTCCTCAGGCAGGTCGGCCTCGTTTTGCCACACCACGAACCCGACTCCCGGATACACCAGGCCGTATTTGTGCCCTGACACGTTGATCGATCGGATGTTGGGCAGCCGGAAGTCCCACTCTAGATCCGGTTGGAGGAAGGGCGCGACGAAACCACCGGACGCGGCATCGACGTGGACCGGCACATCTAGCCCCTCCGCCTCGTTGTTGGCGACGACGGCGTCGTGGATCTCCTTGATCGGCTCGTACTCCCCGGTGTAGGTGGTGCCCAGGATGGCAACGACGCCGATCGTGTTCTCATCGATTCGATCCACGGCCTCATCGGCGGTGATGACGTATCTGCCATTCTCGACGGGGACGTAGCGGGGTTCGACATCCCAGTAGCGGCAGAACTTCTCCCACACCACCTGCACGTTGGAGCCGAGCACCATGTTTGGTTTTGAGCCATCTTGGCCGGCAGCTTGGCGACGTTTCCGCCAGGTCCATTTCATCGCGAGTCCCCCCAGCATGACCGCCTCAGACGAACCGGTCGTCGACACGCCAATCGCGTCTCCTTCTCCTGGCGCATTGAACAGGTCGGCGACGATGTTGACGCAGCGAGTCTCGATCGCCGCCGTCATCGGGTACTCGTCCTTATCGATCATGTTCTTGTCGAACGCCTCGGACATCAGCCGCTCCGCCTCCGGCTCCATCCAAGTCGTCACGAACGTCGCCAGGTTCAGCCGAGCATTACCGTCGAGCATCAGCTCGTCGTGGATCAACCGCTCCGTGACCTGAGCACCGGCCCCGTGCTCGGGCATGCGGTACTTCGGCATCGGCCCGACGTCCATCCGGTGGGTGTAGGCCGGGGCAAGCAGCTCATCGACGATCTCGGTTGTTGTCATCTTCTTGGTGACCACGCGCTCCACCACCCCTTCTCATAGATGCCGCCAAACCCAGGCAGTATGGTCGGACCGTGGACATTCCTCCCAACTGGGAGACACTCGAGCGCCGCCACGTCGGCCCCTACACCACATCGATGCGGTTTCGGCGTCCAGACGGCATCGAAGTCGAGTGGTCGGCCTGGCGCCACCGCAAGGGGCTCGGGCTGATCCTGCCATCAGACGAGCGTGCCCCCGGCGGCAGGTGGTGGTGGGCCCCCCACCGGATCGGTTGGTGGATCGCCGGGCTCTTCATGGCGGGCTCGGCCTGTTTTGCGGCCGGCTCGTTCCCACCAACAGCGTCGCTTCTCGGATCGGCCGCAGGTGGGGTGTTCTTCGTCGGATCCATCTTCTTCACCACTGCTGCCTACCTGCAATACCACGAAGCAACAAACGAGGGAGACGACCCCATAGGGGAGGGCCGTACCAAGCGGTTGCTCGGAATGCGGTCGCAGTCGGTCGGCTGGTGGGCGGCGACGGTGCAGCTGGTCGGAACGCTCTGGTTCAACGTCAGCACTTTCAACGCGTTGCGTGACCTGTCGACGCGCCAGGAAGAGGCCCTGGTTTGGGCACCGGACGCATTCGGCTCCATTGCCTTCCTGGTCGCCAGTAGCTTGGCAATCGTCGAGATATGCGACCGCCTGTTGTGTTGGAAGGGCGAGAGTCTGGTGTGGAGAATCGCCGCCATCAACATGATTGGTTCCATCGCCTTCGCCATCTCGGCGGTAGCAGCCCGCATCGTTCCCGCAACCGGTGAGGTAGCAAACGCCACCGTCGCCAACTCGTTCACCTTCATCGGCGCCGTCATGTTCTTCGTCGGTGCGCTGCTTCTGTGGCCGGCGATGTCCGAATCGCAGGCGAACAAGACCTGACCCTGCTCGGACGACGCGAGGGGCGGCGGCATTAGGCTCGCCGGACCTTTTCCTACGAGCACGTACTCGGGGGCAGCAACGTGGCCACCGCCGAATCGGATCCGCAACCGGAGAGCCCCACGAAAAGAGGCTTTGGCAAGCGGCAGGTGATCGCGACCTTCCTCACACTCGCCGTTCTGGTGATCGTGTTCGCCGTCGTATTTCCCCAGTTCGCCGATTACCGACAGGCATGGGACGCCATCCAGGCGATGTCGGCTGGATGGATCATCGCCCTCATCATTGCCACCATCGTTGTGATCATCGTCTACGTGTGGCCCTACCAGGCAGCCCTGCCCGGGCTGAAATACCGGCCGGGATTTATGGTCAGACAGACATCATTCATGATCAGCAACGTCATCCCCGCCGGGGGCGCAATCGGGCTCGGCGTCCAGTTTGGGATGCTGAGCAGCTACGGGTTCAGTGCCGCGCCATCCACCGCCGCGATCGGCATCACCGGTGTCTGGAACACCTTCATCACGTTGGCGCTCCCGGTGCTGGCCTTGATCGGACTGCTCATCATCGGTGAGGCCAATGCGACGGTGACGCTTGTCACGGTGCTCGGCGCAGTCGCAATCGGCCTCGGCATCGGATTGTTCGTTCTCATCTTGCGCAACGAGGACAGTGCAAGGCGCGTCGGGCGATGGGCAGACCGGGTCGTTGGCTGGGGGGCCGGCCTCATCGGTAAAGATGGGGACTTCCGAATCGATCAGGCTCTCGTCGACTTCCGTGCCTCCATCGTCGGCGTCGTCGCCGACCGGTGGGCCCTGATCACCGGCACCAACCTGTTGCAACAGCTGACCCAATTCTCCGTCCTGTTCGTCGCGATCCTGGCCATCCAGGGAGGGACCGGGGATGTCAACCTCGCCGAGGCGTTCGCCGCGTTCGCTTTCGCCCGCTTGGCCACCTTCATCCCGATCCCACCGGGCGGGCTTGGCACGACCGACGCCATCCTCACCGGTGCCCTCACTACCTTCGGTATGGCCAACGGCGACGCACTGGCCGCAGTGCTCATCTGGCGGGCCGCGACCTACTTTCCTCAGGTTTTCATCGGTATCGGGACGTTCTTGTATTGGCGTCGCCAGCCCGCAGCCAAGAGCGGGAAAACATGAGACAACCAGTCACCTATCGCGCTCTCGGGCCCCCTGCAAAGCCATCTGCACCTGGAGGGCTCCGTCGCTCGATCGCCGCTCGAGCTGTCCTGCCCTGACTACCCACCTTGGGGAGTTTGCCGGGGCCGCAAAGAACGCATCTTCTTGTCCCGTGACGCAGGAATCACTGTTTTCGCCTGGCGACCGAATCGACGGCCGCGATATCGGGAAGTCCCTGTGCACAACAGGCACCCGGCGGGCGCGGTGATGCACCCTCGATGTGGTCTGCGGCATCGTGGTGCCCACGCAGGGCACGAAGCGGGGCGAGAGCGATGAGCGATACGAGACCAGCAACCACAAATGCCGCGCTGAAGTTTCCGGCATCCGCTACGCGACCCAATCCGACCTGGGTGGCTACGGCGCCGATGCTTCCGCTCATCGAGTCGATGGAGAGCACGGTGGCACGCTCCTGCGTTGCGATGCGTTGGTTGAGGTAGGACTGTTTCACCGGGCTGATCACGCCCATCGTTCCCGTGGCAACGAGCAGTGCCGGCATCGCCACCCAGAACGATTCGGCGAACCCGGTAAGCAGGATGGCCACACCCTGGACCGCAGACGCCCACAGGAGGAGGGTGGTGCGGCGGCGGACGAACCGGGTCAGCGCCTCGACGAGGGCGTTTCCCGCGATCATCGACACCGCGACGCCGCCGGCTACGAACCCGGCAATCCAGACCGCATCAGACCCAAGGAGATCAAGGAAGTAGGGAGGCCAGGCATAGAAGACCCAGGTGAAGATGCCCATCTGAATCATGGTGACCGTCAGGATGAGCCTGACCGAAGGATCGCCCCACCCGACACCGATACCGGCTCTGGCCAGCCTCCGCATTTCCGCCGGGTACTCGCCGGCGCTTATCCGACGTGGCTGGAAACCGATGTCGTGCATGGCAACAGCGGCGATGACAAGAACCACAGCGAGCAGACCGGAGCGAACGAGGTACGGGATGATGAGGTCGATGGTGCCAAGCAACCCTCCGCCGATGGTTCCGACCAGCATGGCGGCCCCGGTGACGATCCCACCGCGAGTGAACACCCGATCCAGCGGTGCCGAGTAGTCGGTCTGCGACAGGGCGTCAACGACCCATGCTTCCACCGCCCCCGTATAGAACGTGTACCCCAAGCCCAGGAGAATCGAAACCGCGCTGAAGGCAATCACCCCGGCGCCGACGACCGAGAGCCACATGTAGGCAAGGGTGGCGGCGAGCAGCAAGGCAACGCTCCACAGGAAGGAGATCCGGCGCCCTACCGTATCCGCCACCACCCCGGTCGGGATCTCGAATAGCACCATGCCGGCGGTGAAGGCGGCGTTGGCGACGAAAACCTCGAAAACCGACAGCCCGGCATCGAGCAGGAACAGTGTGTTGACGCCCCAGATCAACGAGGCCGACAGCGTGTACAGACCGGCGATGGCGAGGTACGTCCTGATGACCCGCTGCGCAGACACCGAAGGAGCCTACAAAGAGTCGTGAGTCACGAGTCGCGAGTCAGAAGTGGGAAAGAAGGACTTGAGGATCTGGGATGTCGCAAAACTGACGACTTGCGACTTGCGACTCGCGACTCGCGACTCGCTAATTGTCGTCGGGGGCGAGGAGTCTGCGGCGCCCGAAGACCCATGGTCGTTGTGGCTGGGTGAGCAGAAGCTGGTAGATGGAGACGTCTGCGGTGTCGAACAAGAGCGCGGATCCCGCCATGTAGGTGCGCCAGACCCGATAGATACCCTCGTTTGCTGCGCCGACGGCCCTGTCGTGGTTGGCTTCGAGGTTGGCCACCCAGTGGCGCAGGGTGAGGGCGTAGCTGGTCCGCAGCGATTCGGCATCACGTAGCTCGAACCCGGCGTCCTCCGCGGTTGCGATGACATTGTCCACCGGTACCAGCTCGCCGTCTGGGAACACATAGGTATTCACGAATGTCGCCTTGGTGCGCAGGCTCCGCCGACCCTGTACGCGATCCCTGCTGACGATGCCGTGGTTGAGCAGGGCACCATCGGGAGCCAGCAGGCTCTTGAGGTGATCGAAGTAGCCGGCGAGTTGCCCTGCTCCGACGTGCTCGAACATCCCGACGGAGGAGATCGCATCGAATGAGCCTTCGACCTCGCGATAGTCGCGGTGCAGAATCGTGACCAGGTCGTCGACGCGTTCCTCCTTGGCCAGCCTTTTGGCATATTCTGCCTGCTCACCGCTGAGGGTGACCCCGACCGCGGTCACGCCGTACTTGACGGCGGCACCGACAACGAGTGCACCCCACCCGCACCCCACGTCGAGCAATCGCTGGCCCGGCGCCAGCTCGAGCTTCCTGCAGATCAGATCCAGCTTGCGGCGTTGCGCCTGTTCGAGCGTGTCCGACGGGGACAGGAACGCTCCCGACGAGTACACCAGCTGTGGATCGAGAAACTGGGCGAAGAACTCGTTCCCTGTGTCGTAGTGGAACGAAACGGCCTGCCGGTCCCTGCCGATGGAGTGACGGAGGCCGCTCACTCGCGGCCGGTCCGCCGTTGGACGCCGAGTCTCCTTGGGTAGCTGGCGGAGCAGGCGGTACAGCTTGATCGATCGGGATACGTTGAGCGGGGCATTGAACACCGCCATTCCAAACTCGAGCAGGGAGAACATGTCGCCCTCGATGTCGACATCGTCGTACACGTAGGCTTCGCCTGCGGCCAGATCGGACGGCGGCAGCAACATCGCTCGCAACGCACCTGGGTGTTGCAGCACAAGAGTGGAGCGAGCGTCGGCCGGACCCCAGGTGTCGCCGGCCCAGGTCCGGATGCGCGGAGGCGTGACGACACTGCCGGCGACAAAGTCGTCGTAGATCTGACGCGAGATCTCCGTGGGGTCCATCGCGTTTCCCATTTTAGTAAACCGACGGGTACTCGATGACGGTGCCGACGTTTGCCCGCGCCATCGCCACCGCGGGCCTTCACATCAGCAAAACCGGCTCATAGCAAAATCGGCAGCTGGATCAGGATCACAGCACCGATGACGACGACGATGATGCCGACGACATTGACGAATCTGCGGTTCCACCGGTTCTCCAGCCTGGAGGCAACCCCAGCGAAAAAGAGCACCGCGGCAAAGAGAACTGCGGTCAGCACGTAGTTGTCACCGGTCTGATTGGCGGCGCGGGCATCCACCGCCGCTTCATCGGCAACCATGGTCAGACGATCGGCCTCGGCGGCATCGGCGATCGCGTATTCAGACATGGCGAACGGCGTTGGTGGAGCGTTGGGGTCATTGACCGGGTCGGTTGCCAGCCAGGCCTCCAGCGCGGGAACGAACTCGTCGCGCATCCGCAGGTACAGGAAACCGGAGACGGTTCCTCGCGTCGGCTCGTAGGCCTGGGTGGAGATCTCGGGGATGAGCCCGTCGCGCAGATCGCTGCTGAGCGCCGTCACCCAATCGATGTACATGGCGATGTCGATCTGGGCAAGCTGCCCGGCTCGAGTGTCGAACCGGGTGGATTCGGTCCTCGCTGCTCCGGCTTCGGAGAACTTGATCGACTGCTCCCCACTCCACTTTCCGGCCTGAAACGCGGCCCATGCGATGAACACCACGGCGAGGGCGAGCACGATCGCGGCGACCTGCTCGAGCCGGTCCGTTGGCTTGTCTGGCGCGGCGTCCGGCGACTCATCCGCCTCGGTCGGGTCTTCGGTCGTGCTGGCATTGTCGTTCGGCATAGCGAGGGAGTCTAGGCGGCGCGTGACCGGCGGCTTCAGAGCTGGTTCGGGGCCTACTTCCCTTTTCCCCGCGCCGGTTCTCCTCTGGTGGTTGTGCTCAACCCACAAACCGCAAGTTTGCTTGAAGTCAAGGGCCAAAGAAGTCGCGAGTCGCGAGTACGTATCCGCCCTCGAGGTCGCGTGAAACCGCCTCAGGCCGGTTCTTTACCAGGCGCGGCGTGGGTACCGTTCTCGTCATGCCCAATCGCCTTGCCGACTCGACATCTCCGTACTTACTGCAGCACCAGGACAACCCAGTCGATTGGTACGAGTGGGGTGAGGAGGCCTTCGTCGAAGCCGAGGCTACCCGCCGGCCGATCCTGCTGTCGGTGGGCTACTCGGCGTGTCATTGGTGCCACGTGATGGCTCACGAGTCTTTCGAAGACGCGGAGACCGCGACCTACATGAACGAGCATTTCGTCAATATCAAGGTCGACCGCGAGGAGCGGCCTGATGTCGACTCCATCTACATGGAGGCGGTGCAGGCCATGACCGGGCGCGGTGGGTGGCCTATGACGGTTTGGCTCACACCAGATCGGAAGCCGTTCTACGCCGGCACCTACTTTCCCGACACTGCGCGGCACGGCATGCCGTCATTCCGCCAGGTAATGGAGTCGATCAGCGATGCCTGGCAGAACCGCACCGACGAGCTGATCGCGCAAGCCGACCAGCTGACCGGCGCCGTCAACCAAAAGCTCCCCGCTGCAAGTGACGCGCCTGGTAGGGAGGTGCTCGAGGCCGCCTACGACAGGCTCGCCGCCGAGTTCGATCCCGCCTTCGGAGGGTTCGGAGGAGCACCGAAGTTCCCGCAACAGCCGGTTCTCGAGTACCTGCTCAGAATCCACCGCGAGGAGTGGGCGCCGCGGGCCGGCGACATGTTGCAGTCGACCCTGTTGGCGATGGCCGATGGAGGTATCCACGACCATCTTGCCGGAGGTTTCGCCCGGTACTCGGTGGATGCCCTCTGGCTGGTGCCGCATTTCGAGAAGATGCTCTACGACAACGCCCAGCTGGCGCGTCTCTACCTATGGGGAGGGATCGAGTTCGATGAGCCACGATTTGTCGAGGTAGCTCGCAGTACTTTCGACTACATGGTCGGCGATCTACGGCACCCAGATGGCGGTTTCTTTTCCGCGGAGGATGCGGACTCCGAGGGGGTCGAGGGCAAGTTTTACATGTGGACCCGCAACGAGTTCGACGCCGTGCTGGATGACGACGCCGACGAAGCCGCCGCCTTCTTTGGTGTCACCGTCGGGGGCAACTTCGAGGGAACAAACGTGTTGCATCGTCCCACCGACGCCGGATGGGACGCCACGATCGAATCCGCACGATCCCGCCTTCTCCACCACCGTGCTGCCAGGGTGCGCCCCGGCCTCGACGACAAGATCGTCGCATCCTGGAACGGCCTCGCCCTCCGGGCCTTCGCCGAGGCCGGGGCGGCACTGCGAGATGATGGATATCTGGACGCCGCTCGATCCTGTGCCCGGTTCATCGCCGAGCACCTCATTATCGACGGAACACTGATGCGGTCCTGGCGCGAGGGCAGGGCAGCCGTCCCTGGATTCCTCGAAGACTACGCGGCAGTGGCCGTGGGTATGTTCGCCTTGTTCGCTGCCACGAGTGAATTCGAGTGGTACGAGATCGGGCGCGATCTCACCCTGAGCATCGGAGACCGCTTTGGCGACCCGAACGGTGGGTTCTTCGACACCTCTTCGGATGCGGAGCGCCTCATCAAACGTCCGAAGAGCCAAGCCGACAACCCGCTGCCGTCGGGTAACGGCCTGGGCGCCGAGGCCACACTGATGCTCGCCGGTTATACCGCGGACGACGATCTGCATCGGATGGGCTTGGAGGCGCTGCGTTCAGCCGGCCTCCTCATGGAGCGATACCCGTCCATGGTGGGCCACCACCTCTCCGTCCTGTTTTCTTCATCCCGGATGAGGGAACTGGCGGTAGTCGGACCGGCCTGGGCCGAGCTCTCGTTGCCGTACTGGGAGCGGTTCCGCCCGGAGATCGTGGTCGCTGCCTCACCGACCGGCGAGGAGCCGATACCGCTGTTCACCGACAGGGCCAGCAGCGGTGAAACGCTGGCCCATTTGTGTGAGCGGCACCTGTGCAATCTTCCGACAGGCGATCCCGCCGCGTTGAGCGCGCAGCTGGCGGAATCCGGGTAGACGGCCGGCGGGCTGCACCGCGGCCGATGACGTTAAGACAGACCCCGCAATGGTGCGCGATTCGGTCTCTGTTGGCGTGGCGATTTGCGGAGCGGGGCCCGATTTCTTCGTCTCGACCAGCCAATCGATGCCCACCACACAGATCCGTCGTACCGTTGGCACATGAGGATCACAACAATCGGGGGCGTCGCCGCAGTGCTGGCCGTCTTGGCGGTCATCGCCTGGAGCCAGCAGCGGCGGCTCCTCTACTTCCCAGAACCAAACCCCGGCTCACCGCCCACCGGGTGGAGCGAGGTGACGCTGGTGACAAACGACCGACTGGAGCTAACCGCGTGGCAGACCGTAAACGGGCTGGAGGCGCCGTTGGTGATCATCTTTCCCGGCAACGCAGGGAACCGAGCGGGCCGGGTACCGCTCGGTGAGGCGCTGGCGGCGCGGGGGTTCGGCGTGCTGCTCGTCGAATATCGCGGCTACGGCGACAACCCGGGTCACCCAAGCGAATCCGGCTTGGCCGAAGACGCAGCGACCGCGGCTCGGTTCGCTCGTTCGGCGGCACCGGGGAGGCCCATCATCTACTACGGCGAGTCGCTCGGCGCTGCCGTCGCCGTCGGCCTTGCGGTGGAGGTGCCCCCTGCGGCGCTCATCCTCGGCTCCCCATTCACCTCAGTGGTAGATGTCGGCCGACATCACTATCCGTGGGCTCCCGGCTTTCTGTTTCGCGACTCGTATCCATCGCTTACCAGGATCGAGGCGGGGGGTCTCGACGGTGTACCCGTTCTGGTTACCGCCGGCAGCGCAGACACCGTCGTCCCGTTCGAGCAAAGCCGCGCGGTCGCCGACGCCAGCGGAGCCGAGTGGTACGAGGTTCCCGGCGTTGATCACAACGATCCGGCAATCCGGTCGGCGCCGACCCTGGTTGACCGGTTTATTGAGTTCATCGACCGAGCCCTTGGCGGTGGTGCGTAGAAGCGCGCACCGATAGGTGACCCGTCGTCTCTCGACACAAGGTGAGCTGCTGTTTTTCCCGCTCTTGCCACTGCGTGGCAGGCCGCTCGGGCCCCGGCTCAGCGGACTTCTCTGATCGTTGAGGCCCGGTGGTCGCATCCGCTTCGCCTTCGTTTTCCGCTCTTGCCACTGCGTGGCAGGCCGCTCGGGCCCCGGCTCAGCGGAGTTCTCTGATCGTTGAAGCCCAGTGGTCGTATCCGCTTCGCCTTCGTTTCTCGCTCTTGCCACTGCGTGGCAGGCCGCTCGGGCCCCGGCTCAGCATGTGGGTTCGCCTCAGCAGCCCATTCGACGTGGTTGTGCTGTGTTTCCCGCTCTTGCCCCTCCGGGGCGGGCCGCTCGGGCCCCGGCTCGGCTTTGCCTCGCCTCTGTTTCCCGCTCTTGCCGCTTCGCGGCGGGCCGCTCGGGCCACGGCTCCGCAAATGGCCTTCGCCGACAGACCGGATCTTCCTGCGGAGCCTCTTGTGACTAGTGGCGGCTCTCCTGCGGTTGGGCGGCGGCGGCCGATCCCTCGTTGATCACCTCGATGTCGTGCGATCCGCACACCCGGCATTTGTAGTCCGGATCCTCGATCGGGGCCAGCTCCTGCTTGACGAGGCGGGTCCCGCACACCCGGCACGAGTCGAGAGATACGTGCTGGTTGGTACCGCACTCCGGACAGTCAACCCACACGCTGTTGTCGAAGCTGGTGGTACCCCAGGCGCCGGGGGAGCCGTCGAGAGCGTCAGGATCTTCGTCGACGGCAAACGGGGGTGGCGGCCCTTCTCCCCGCATCATGACAGCGGCGTGACCGGTTTCGGCGGCCACAGAGCCGTCGGGTCCCAGAGCGAAAAGGGCGACTCCATGGGACTCGCTGACGCTCACCGCACCCGTGCTGAAACCACTCGCCGAAAAGATCGCCTTCTTGCGTTCGCCCTCCAGCTGGAGGAGGGCGAGGATCGAATTCTGGGTGACCTCCTGCCCCGCCCTGACCCACGACACCAGATCTTCCGAGTACATCTCCACCATCTCTGGCGGCTTCTCGATAACCTCGGTTGGTGGCTGATCGATGTGAAAAAGCCACAGGTAGGAGGCTTCGTATGCCTGTTCGAGGGTCAATTCGGGCATTCCGTGAGCCTCCCCGCTGTCTGGTCTCAACGGTGTATCGGCTGTCCACGCTGGTTTCTACAGGTTTGCGCGCGGAACGGAGTGCTCCCAGTCGGCTAGCAACGTGCGAAGTGCTGCAACAAAGGCGAGAGGCTGATCGACGATCAAGTGATGGTGCGCCTCGGGGATCGACGCCACAGGGGCATTTCGGTCCAACAGCTCGTACATGTAATCGGCGACGTCCTCGGGGACGACCGCGCTGTGCTCCCCGCGCAGCAGCGCAATCCTTCCCTTCACCGAAGCGAGCTCTTCATGGAGCGAAGACAGAGTCTGGTTGAACACGTGAGGATCGAACTTCCATGTCCAACCTTCGTCGGTCTCGACGAGTGAGTGGTCGGCGATGTAGTCGAGGATGTATTGGTTGTCGCTGGGTTGGTCGGGAACCAACCGGAAGCGTCCAGCTGCGGTCTCCTTGTCTGGGTACACGCCCGGGGAGCGGAACGGGCTTGTTCCCGAGGCGCCTTCCCTCGACTCCGGGTCCGGGCCATGCACCGGTGAGTCGACGACCACCGCTCCCGCGATCCGGTCGCCATGGGACGCCGCGGTTTTGATCGTGACCACGCCACCAAGCGAATGCCCTACGACCACTGGGGGTCCGGGGAACCCCACCTCCTCTGCGACGCCGAGCACTTCGTCGGCCCACAAGTCGTGGCTGTATTCGGGGCGCCGCCCACTGTCACCGTGGCCGGACAGGTCGAGGGCCACCGCGTGCCACCGTCTGGCAAAGAACGGCGCCAGGTACGACCACCAGTGGGCATGGGCGGCTCCGCCGTGGACGAAGATGAGGCCGGGGCGGCCCCGCTCGCCCCAGTCGAGGTAGTGGATATCGGTTCCGTTGACGGCGACCGTGCCCTCGTCGTAGGGGGTCGTCAACGCCTTACGAAACCATTCGGGCTGCTCGGTGACAATCATCAGCGCGTGATCTCGATCTCGTGGGGAAGCGTGAACCAGCGCAGGTGCTCGAACTCGATGGAGACCTCGGGTGGGGTGAGATCGCTGTCGCCCGTTGCGCTGGCCAGAATCTCGTCGGCCGCCTTCAGGTAGTCGGAGAGGATGAAGTCGGGATCGCGTCGCGGCTCGACGGTGTAACGCATCGCACCCGAGCGGTAATCGATCTCAGTGAGGCTGAGAGGGGGATCACCCCGGCCGTCGCGGTGCTGCCACAGCCCCGAATCAACATCGAACCGATACCGAGGCAGCAGTCGCCACCCAGAGGTGGCCACCATATCCACCGCGTCGACGATGTAGCGAAATACCGCCTCTGTGATGAAGTAGTTGAAGCTGACTCGGATCCAGCCGGGCTTGATGCCCTCGCAGCCGCGTGAGATCTCCCGTTCGAATTCGAGCGATGTGTCGATGTCGATGCCGAGCAGACGGTGCCCGTATGGTCCGGCGCAGGAACAACCTCCCCGCGATTGAATCCCGAATAGGTCGTTGAGGAGGGCGACGACGAAGTTGTGATGCAGATACCGATCCCCGTGCTTGACGACGAATGACACGATGGACAGCCGCTCGGCGTCGCGGTTTCCCAGGATCTCGATATTCGGGTTCTCGGCCCAGGAGGCGATGGCTCCCTCGATGAAGCCCTCCTCGAGAGAACGGATGCGCTCGGTCCCGACGGCCTCTTTGAGCTGGAAGGTGAGGCCCGCCCTTATCGAACCCACGATGTTGGGGGTTCCCCCCTCCTCACGATGCTCGACATCGGCGATGTAGCGATGCTCGGTCGGGTTGACGAAGGTCACTGTGCCTCCGCCGGGGACGGCGGGCACCCGGTTGGCGAATAGCTCCTTTCGCGCCACCAGCAGCCCCGGTGTGCCGGGGCCGCCGATGAGCTTGTGCGGGGAGATGAACACAGCATCCATATACGCCTGCGAATCGCCGGACGGCGACATGTCGATCTCGACGTAGGGCGCAGCGGCGGCGCAGTCCCAAAACGACAGCGCGCCGTGTTCGTGGAGGAGCCTTGCGATCGCCGAAGTGTTGGAGATGATGCCGGTGACGTTCGACGCCGCGGAGAAGCTCCCGATCTTCAGCGGGCGATCCGCATAGGTGAGCAGCTCTCGTGCCAGTTGGTCGAGGTCGATGTGGCCGTCCTGGTCCTCTTCGATCCTGACGACGTCCGCGATCGATTCGCGCCATGGCAGCTCGTTGGAGTGGTGCTCGAAGGGACCGACAAACACGACCGGTCGCTCCGA
>CAXMPL010000236.1:0-2517 GCA_964195125.1 uncultured Kiloniellales bacterium
GACCCCATAGAGGATCTGCTGGCCGAACAGCAGGCCGCCCCGATCCAGCCGTTGGATTGGCAACCCGAGCTCATGCGCTACAGCCGCGATGCGCTCCGTGAAGAGCTGAGTCGGCGCGACCAGGACTGAAGCTACTGGTCACCGGTCACCGGCAGGGCGCTTCTCTTTAAGGCTACAACGCGGGGTTGAATCGGGGTCGGAGATCGGGGGCCGCAGACCCGTTGGTTCCTTCAGTCGCCTACGTAGCGTGACGATGACTACGATCTGTATGCGCCGTCTCGTCACCCTGCTCCTGCTCATTTTCCTCGCAGCCGCGATGGGGCCCGCCGCGGTGGCCGGGGCGGGAGAGCCCCCGAACCGGGTTCGGAGGGTCAAGGTGACCCGCGACATTGTCTTCCCAATCGTTGGTGCCACTCGATCGATAAACGGCTTTGGCTCCTGCCGGGACAACTGCACGCGGGAGCATCACGGGGTTGACATCCTCACCTACCGGTGGAAGGGCCTCCCGGTGGTGGCCTCACACGACGGTGTGATCACCGAGATCCGCGATGATGGTGAATGGTGCAACGTGGAGGTCACCGGGGAAGACGGGTGGCACACCCGCTACGTTCACCTCAACAACGACACGCCCGGCTACGACGATGAAGACTACGAATGCGTCCCGCCGGGCCTTGTCGAAGGATCAGTAGTGAAAGCTGGGCAGCTCATCGGCTGGGTCGGAGACTCCGGAAACGCCGAGCACACCCAGCCCCACATCCACTACGAGATCCGAATGCCCTCGGGTCTCCCGGTCGATCCGCTCCGTTCGCTCAAGGCAGCCCGCCACGTCAGCCTCTATCAGATCGGCGGCGACGACCCGTTCGCCACCGCGGCCCAGATCGCTATGTCCGCCTACCCGGAGGGTGCGCCCGTGGTCACGGTGATGGCGATCGACGACTACACCACGATGCTCGACAGCGGTGTTGCCCCCTTGCAGCTTGGTGGTCCGCTGCTTCTCGGCGAATGGGACACCCTTGCCCCGGAGACCATGGAGGCGCTCGACGCCCTGGCACCAGGGCGAGTCAATGTCGTCGGGGACCTGTGGCTCGGCGAGGTACTCGAGTACCTCGCCGGCCGTTCCCAATTGATCGAGCAGGCGGTGCTCGAGCCTGTTGGTGCCAACGGCGTGGACGTCCGGCCACGGGTGGTCGAAGCAGCAGAGGTACTCGATGAACAGCAGCCTGTGCACGACGATGGGTTCGCCTCGAACGTTCCCCAGCCGGAGACGTCACCCGCGCCGTACTCAATCGTGTTCCTCGGTGATCGAGCTGAGCTCGACGACCAGCAGGCGGTTGCCTTCCGGGCTCTGACCCAGCGGATCGCCACCACCATCATGGACTTTGCCGATCCCGCCGGTCGGGTTGGAAGGACAGCCTTTGAGGGGATCGGGCGGTCCGGGTCTCGTTACACGTTGTATTACCCGACCGGGGACCAGTGGACGAGCTATCGGGCGAAGGAGCCGCCGCAGGAACAGCCAACCTACGGAGTCTTCATCGTCGAGCCGGGTGATCTCACCGCCGAGACTCTGGCATTCCTCGATAGCATCGCAGACGCCCCTGTCATGCCTCTGTGGCGCTAGCGCCAAAAAAACCGTATTACGTATTACGTATCACGATTACGGGTGGGCCGGTTGCTGCGTTGGCGTCAGGTCTCTATCGCCGGGGTTATGGTTGGTGTGGGTGTCTTTGAGGAGCGCAGGGCTCCGACGTAGACGCCTGCGAGGACGAAAGCGCCGCCTATGACGAGTTCCCAGCCGACCGGCTCATCGAGAAGCCACACCGAGTAGGCAACCGTGAAGACCGGGATCAGCACGAGCATGTATGCGGCCCGTGTCGGTCCCCAGTGCTGGATGACGACCACGGTGAGGACGAAGACAACAACGGAACCAACAACGATCAGGTAGGTGATCGCGAGCCACGTTGCTGCCGCGTCGGGGAGCATCTGGGTTTCGCCGGTGACCAGCGACAGACCTATCAGTACGACGGTGGCGGCTGCCATGCCGACTGCGTTGATGCTGATGGGGTGAACATCGCGGACCCAGCCAGCCACGATGCTGGCTTGGGCAAAACAGATTGCTCCACCGACTAATGCCAGCAGCGACAGGATCGGGATCGACTCGCGAAGGGCTCCTTGGGAAATCACAACAACGCCGACCAGCGCCAGCGCACCACCGCCCGCCGCTGCCCAACGGAAGACCTCCTGGCGTTCGAGTACGGCGAGTAACAAGGTCAGGAGCGGCACCAAAGCGAGCAGAACCTGGCCGAAACCAGCGTGCAGCTCCTGAAGCCCATAGTAAATCAAGGCGAAGGCTGCCGCGAAGAACAACAGCCCGTACAACAATGCTCCGAGAAGGTTGCGGCGTCGAGGTATCGGCAGCTTCAACACAAACATTGCTGCGATCAAGATCAACGCGGCACCTGCAAAGCGGAGGCCAGCGCCCCAGAAGGGATCGAGTTCGCGATTCGAGAAACGGATTCC
>CAXMPL010000237.1:0-1981 GCA_964195125.1 uncultured Kiloniellales bacterium
ACCTCACCGGCTTTGTCGCAGACGAGCGGGGCCAACGGTCCGGGGCGGTAGAGGCTACCGACCCCGAAGCCGCCGCCCGGCAGCTCGAGAAGGTGCTGAACCTGTGAGCCGAAAGCTGCGCGTCGCCATCACCACGACTGCCGATACCGCGCCCCGGGTCACTCATCTTCTGCGCTCCGCTGGGCTGGAGCCAGTGACGCTGCCCTGCATCCGCATCGTGGCATCAGCCCCAAAGGTGTTGCAGCGGCTCCGCTCATCTGCTCGAGACGCAGACTGGATCGTTGTGACCTCATCTCGCGCGGTGCACGTCACCTGGCCCGACGGCGGGATGCCCTCGGTATCGGTCGCGGCGGTTGGTCCGGCAGCGGCATCCGCCGTGACGCGAGCCGGCGGCCGAGTCGAGATTACGGGGGAGTCAGGTGCCGCCAGCCTCCTCGAGGCCCTGCGGCCGCTGGTACGCGAGAAGCGAGTCGCCTTTCCCCACGCCCGCACTGTCGACCCCACCATCGTCGCCGGTCTCCGGGCAGCGGGGGCGAAGGTAATGGCTGAATCCGTCTACGACACGGTTCCGTTGGCGCCGGCCACTGATGCGGTCGACGCCGTGATCTTCGGGTCCCCATCGGCTGTGGAGGGGTGGTGTCGATCCCGACACCTCGATGGTCTCGTGGTCGCCGGGATGGGTGCAACCACCGGCTCCTCACTGATCGCCCGCGGCCATCCCCCCAACGTGATTCCCGACCAACCAGGCTTCGAGAGCCTCGTTACGGCCCTAGACCGACACCTACGAGAGAGGACCCCTACGTGACTGGATTTCCCACTGTTCGGCCGAGGCGACTGCGGCAGAGCCCCACCCTGCGCCGCATGGTTGCCGAGACACGTCTCCATCCGTCTTCCTTCGTGCTCCCGCTGTTCGTCGTTCCCGGGAGCGACGTGCGCAACCCGATCGGTTCGATGCCGGGTCACGCACAGCTCTCGGTGGATGAAGTGTTGCCGGTGGTCAAGGAAGCCTCTTCAGTCGGGGTCGGCGGTGTGATCCTGTTCGGCATCCCGGCGTCCAAGGACGACCAGGGGTCCGGGGCCTGGGATCCCGCTGGTCCGGTACCGGAGGCGATCCGAGCCATCAAGGACCAGATCGATGACATAACCGTGTGGGCAGACGTCTGCTTGTGTGAGTACACGAGCCACGGCCACTGCGGCGTCATCTCCGGCGAGACGGTCGACAACGATGCCACGCTGCCGCTCCTCGCCCAGGCCGCGGTTGTATATGCCGATGCCGGGGCCGACGTCATCGCCCCGTCCGACATGATGGACGGAAGGGTGGCGACGATCCGCACCGCACTGGACGCTGCCGGCCACCGCGAGCTCGCCACGTGCTCCTACTCGGCGAAGTACGCCAGCGCCTACTACGGGCCGTTCCGCGAAGCCGCCGAATCTGCGCCGGCGTTCGGGGATCGCCGCACCCACCAGATGGATCCACCAAACGTTCGCGAAGCGTTGGTGGAGGTCGCCCAGGACCTGGCGGAGGGCGCCGACATGGTGATGGTGAAACCGGCCGGCCCCTACCTCGATGTCATCTCGGCGGTGCGGGATTCGGTCAATGTCCCGGTCGTCGCGTACCAGGTGTCGGGTGAATTCTCGATAATCGAGGCCGCTGCAGCCAATGGCTGGATCGACGGCGATCGTGTCATGCTCGAGTCGTTGACCGGCATCACCAGAGCCGGTGCCTCCATCGTTCTCACCTATTTCGCCACACGGGCCGCCCGTACCCTCGAAGAACTGTGAGCGTCGCACCGTTGCTTGACGACGAGCGGCCTGTATCCAAAGGCTGGTTCCGCCGTGCCGTCGAAGTGATGCCGGGAGGCGTCAACTCGCCGGTCCGGGCGTTTAACGCTGTAGGCGGCACCCCACCGTTCGTGGCATCGGCCACCGGCCCCTACCTCACCACCGTCGACGGCGACGACCTCATCGATTTCATCGCCTC
>CAXMPL010000238.1:0-5059 GCA_964195125.1 uncultured Kiloniellales bacterium
GATAACACCGAGATGACGGTGTTGTTGGGTAAGGCGATTGCTATGGATGAGGGTCTCCGGTTTGCTATCCGTGAAGGCGGTAGGACCGTCGGCGCCGGTCGAGTTGTAAAGATCATTGAGTAGTCATGAGTCACGAGTCACGAGTCACGAGCAACAACGTATTGGAGCTCACGACTCACGACTTGCGACTCGCGACTCAGCGAGCGAAGCGAGCGACATAAATGGCCAGCGCCAAACGACCGCCGATCACACTTGCCTGCGAGGTGTGCAAACGGCGGAACTACGTAACCACAAAAAGCAAGGCCAACACCAGGGAACGCCTGGAGTTGCGTAAGTACTGCCGCTGGTGCCGACAGCACACGTTGCATAAGGAGACTCGCTGACGCTCTTCTCCCGTATTACGTATCACGTCGGACCGGGTACTAGATACCTGATACGAACTGCGAACTACCCGTGGCTGCGACCGGGGCAACCGGTACTCTGACCCCATGACACCTGCCGACATGGACGGGCTGGTCATTGGGCCCATCAGTCACGTTGTTGACAGCGAACGGATCGCTGCCTTCGTGGAGGCGACGGGAGATGTACCGGAGCGCTGGATCGAAAGCGCACCCCCCGGGTATGCCGCCGCCCTCTTGTTCCGTGTGGCAGGCGAGTTCCTCTGGGATCCTCGCATCGCCGAGTACGTCAAGACGCTCATCCACGTCGATCAATCCTTCACCTACCCATCGCCGATCCACCCCGGTGATGTCGTAGCGATCAAAGGCACCGTCGATCGCGTGAGGGAACGATCCGGTACCTTCTTCCTCACCTTTTCGGCGAACGCGGCCGTAGGCGATCGCCTGGTGCTCGAGTCCCGCTCCACCTTCCTCATGTCGAATCAGGCGGCAGGGGAGCCGGAGGCGGACCAGGGTGAACCTCGTGCCGATGCCAGGGCGACAAGCGAGGCGCCCGGAAAGCGATCGCTCCCAACCGACGGCGGAGTCGACGTCGTCGCCAGATCTGCGAGCCGGGCCGACTTGGTCAAGTACGGCGCGGCGACCGTCGACTTCAACCCGCTGCATTGGGACCACGAGGCGGCGCGGGCTGCCGGGCTCGACGGTGTGGTGGTGCATGGGCTGCTACTCAACGCCTGGCTCACGCAACATGCGGCGTCTTTCGCCGAAGGTGAGGCTCCTGTCGTCTCGATCAAGGCCAGGTTCCGCAATGCCCTCCGCCCCAATGTTGCTGCCGCCACCACGGCTGCGGTCGACTCCCGATCCGGGGACGAGGCGGAGCTGTCGTTGCAATTGACCGCAGGAGACGCCACGATCGTTACCGCAGACGCAACCATCCGTGGGGTAACGCCATGAGCGGGCGCGAGGTCGGACCAGTCGACGAACAAGCCCTGGTGAGGTTGGCGGCATTGGGTGACGATGCGGCGTTCGGTGAACTCGTCAGGATCCACCAGCATGAGGTGTACACGGTGGCGGTACGAATGGTCTCGGACCGGGAACTCGCTTACGACGTCTCCCAAGAGGCGTTCGTGCGAGCCTGGCGCGCCATCCCTCGATTCCGGGGCGATGCGAAGTTCTCTACCTGGATGCATCGGATCACGGTGAACACGGCGCTCACTCATCTCGAGCGCAGGAAGCGCACCAAGACCGATGCATTGGACGCTATGCATGTGGATCCAGAAGCCGACGGGCTGACCCCGGAACGTGCCGGCGAGAGCGCGGCAATGCGCCCCCATCTCGAAACCGCCCTTGGCGACCTCGCCGACCCTTTGCGCAGGGTCGTCGTTCTCAAAGACGTTTACGGCTGGAGCCACGCCGAGATCTCTGAGCATCTCGAGATCTCGATCACTGCGGCCAAGGTCAGATTGCATCGCGGGCGGAAGGTGCTGCGCTCCGCCCTATGGGAACACAAGGGGGAACGCTCGTGAATGCGACCTGCCGGATCGTTGCCATGCGGCTCCCCGACATCGGGGACCCGAGTGAATTGGGAAGCCGCCTAGCCCGGCACACCGCGAGCTGTTTGCGCTGCCAGGCCGAGGCCGCCCGCTACCGGTCGCTGCGGCGCCATCTCGCCGAGCTCTCCACGGTTACCTACGAGGCCCCGCAGGGATTCGTCTCATCGGTGATGGGGCGGCTGACCGATCCGGTCATCGAGGTAGCGAGGCGCACCCGGCAGACGGTGAAGTCGCGGGTCGTCGCCGTCGCCGCGGCCAGTGCCGCTGTTGTCGCCACCGCAGGCACCCTGGCGCTGATTGTGCGCCGCCTTCAGGCGCCGGTCTGAACCAGGTTCGCCGTCGCCGACCTCGTCGGATCGGCGTACGATGGTGGCGCCACCGTGCGTTGTGCTTTGCAAGGAACGCTCCATATACTTGCGTCCGGGCCTGAACCGGCCGGAGGGGTGTAGCTCCAATTGGCAGAGCGCCGGTCTCCAAAACCGGATGTTGTGGGTTCGAGTCCCGCCACCCCTGCCCCTAGGAGGACCGCAGGATGAACCGCCAGATGCGACGGCTGCAAGCCAAGGAAGAGGCGCGCGCCAAGAAGCAGCAGCAGCCGACCAAGCGCAAAGAGCGGACCGGTGTCCTGCAATTCTTCCAAGAGGTACGTGCCGAGCTCAAGAAGGTCACCTGGCCATCTCGTGAGGAGCTGGCGACCTACACCATTGTTGTGTTTGCGGTGAGCACCGTACTGACCTTCTATATCGCCGGACTCGACTACGTATTTACCAGAGCCATTCTGTCCGTGATGCGGAATCTGGGCTGATGAGCGAAACCGTCGAAGAAGTCCTCGAAGAAATCGAAGAAGACGCAGAGGACGTAGAGGCGGTCGTCGAGGAACAGCCGCTCAGCCCCTATGACCTCCCCGGTGGCTGGTTCGTCATCCACTCGTACTCGGGTTACGAGAACAAGGTGAAGGCCAACCTTGAGACCCGGATCAAGTCGATGCACCTCGAGGACAAGGTGTTTGATGTCGTCATCCCGATGGAGGATGTCGTCGAATACAAGGGCGGCAAGAAGGTGACCGTCCAGCGTAAGAAATTCCCGGGATACGTGCTCGTTCGCATGTACTTGGAAGACGACACCTGGTACGCGGTGCGCAACACGCCGAGCGTGACCGGGTTCGTCGGATCATCCACCCAGCCGTCTCCAATGTCGCGCCGCGAGGTCGAGCGCATCCTCGGAGTTGAGAAGGAAGACGGAGCCAAGAAAGAGAAGCCGACGTTCAAACCGGCGTGGGAGGTCTCCGAGACCGTCAGGGTGGTCGAAGGCCCGTTCGCCGACTTCAACGGCGTCATCGAAGACATCAACGTCGACCAGTCGAAGGTTCGGGTGCTCGTGGACATCTTCGGCCGCGAAACACCGGTTGAGCTCAACTTCGACCAGATCGTCAAGTACTAGACGAGTGAGGTTCCCTGATGGGTCGTAAAAGGCTGATGACCGTGCTCAAGCTGCAGATTCCTGCCGGACAGGCGAGCCCTGCCCCGCCGGTAGGCCAGGCGCTTGGCCAGCACGGAGTCAACATCATGGAGTTCGTCCAGGCATACAACGCCGAGACGGCGCAACATGCCGGAACGATCATCCCGGCAGAGATCTCGATCTACGAGGACAGGAGCTTCACGTTCATCACCAAGACGCCTCCGGCAGCGGTGCTGCTGCGGCAGGCGGCGCGCTTGGAGAAGGGATCGCCGGAGCCTCACCGGGAGAAGGTTGGCAACGTCTCCAGATCCCAGGTTCGCCAGATCGCCGAGACCAAGATGCCCGACCTCAACGCCAACGACATCGAGGCGGCGATGAAGATCGTCGAGGGAACGGCCCGGTCGATGGGGATCACGGTCAGCGGCTGAGCGGTGCCTTCGGCCCCGCGGTACAACATATTACGTACAACGTATTACGACACGGATGCATGACATGTAATACGTGATAAGTAATACGCAGAAGTGGGAGAGGCCCCTGCCTCGCTTGAACCACGAGGAGGAAAACAGAATGCAGTCCAAGAATCGATCGGCCATCGAGGCTGAGTTCGACACCACGAAGAGCTATGGGCCCAAAGAGGCGGTCGAGCTCGTCAAGCAGATGGCCTTCGCCAAATTCGACGAGAGCGTGGATATGGCGTTCCAGCTCGGAATCGACGCCAGGCAGGCCGACCAGCTCGTTCGCAGCACGGTGAGCCTCCCCCATGGGACCGGCAAGGACGTCCGCGTCGTTGTATTTGCCGAGAGCGACCTGGCCCGCGCCGCAGAGGCGGCTGGTGCCGACCTGGTCGGTGGCAAGGAGCTTGCCGATGCCATCCAGGCCGGCTCGCAATCGCTCGACTTCGACGTGACAATCGCGTCTCCAGACATGATGTCGGTTGTCGGCAAGCTCGGGCCGGTTCTCGGCCCCCGCGGGTTGATGCCGAACCCGAAGAGCGGGACGGTCACGCAGGACATCGGCAAGACCGTAGAAGCGTTCAAGGCCGGCAGAGTCGAGTACCGCAACGATCGCTACGGGAACGTCCACGTGCCTATCGGTCGCGTCTCGTTCGATGCCGACAAGCTGCTGATGAACCTGGTCGCCATCGCCGACGAGATCTATCGCGCCCGGCCGGCGACGACGAAAGGCCGCTTCGTCAACAGTGTGACGATCGCCTCCACTATGGGCCCTGGAATAGGGATTGATCTAGCTGATCTGGAAGATCTGATCAAAGAAAGCCGGTAGTCACAAGTCGCAAGTCGCAAGCAAAACCGCCTCGTCCAATGTCTTGCGGTTTATGGCTTGTGCCCTGAGACCAAATAAACCTGTTGCCAGGTCCTGGGCCACCCTGCAATACTCTGGGTTACATAGCGGGGGGGCCTTGGAGACCAGGCTCAAGGGACGATCCACCACCGTTCCAGGCGGGAAACCCAGCCACCCCGGACCACCCGAAGGCCAGCCCCTACCCTGGCCCTCAATCCGAGGTGGAGACGAGTAGATGGCTTCCTGGCCCGCCGTCTGCCCGAATCCTCGGAAGTGGGATCCGCGTGCGGGTCGCCATTGGTCTCACCGCTATTACAGGCGCCCGGCTACCGCCGGGCGCCTGCGCGTAAC
>CAXMPL010000239.1:0-1929 GCA_964195125.1 uncultured Kiloniellales bacterium
GCCGTCGATCCGTATCCGGACGCAGGAAGCTTGTCCAGGTTGACGGTGCGGTACCCCGCCTTTGACAGCTCGAAGGCGAGGTTGGCCCCGATGACTCCTGCGCCGATGATCACGGCGTCGTAGCGATCGGTCATGCAAGAAGCTTATGCCTTCCCCGTTCTTGCGTAAAAGAGCGCATCAATGTGCGCATATCTACGCAAGAACGGGAAGGGGACGGCAAGGGTCACGACGGCAAGGCCCCGCCTTCACTCGTCCGCCGCTCAACGAAGTCGTCGAGCTCGACAGCGATCGCATCATCGAGCGGCGGTGGCTCGAAGTCGGCGAGCACCTGCTTCCAAACGGTGTTGGCGCGCTCGGTCGCGGTCAACGAGCCCGCCTCCTCCCATTGCCCGAAGTTCTGCCGGCTGAACACGATCGGCTCATAAAAGGCGGTGTCGTAACGTTCCAGGGTGTGCTCGGTCCCAAAGAAGTGTCCTCCGGGATCGACCCCACTTATGGCATCGACGGCCACGTCGGCCTCGGTCGTCGGCAGTGGCTGGAAGGCTTCGGCGAGCATCTGGAGCATCTCGACATCGAGGATAAATTTCTCGAACGAGGCGCTGAGCCCGGACTCGACCCATCCGGCGGCGTGCAGGATCATGTTGGCCCCGCCGAGGACGGCTCCCATCATGTTCATCATTGTCTCGTACCCGGATTGTGCATCGGCGATAATGGAGGTGCACGACCCAGACGATCGCCAGGGGAGCCCGATGTGGCGTGCCAGCTGACCGCTGGCCAGTGCCGCTTGAAACGCTTCGGGGGTGCCAAACGATGGAGCGCCCGACCGCATGTCGACGTTCGAGGTGAAGGCGCCATAGACAACGGGAGCGCCCGGCCGGACGATCTGCGCAAGCGTTATCCCAAACAGTGCCTCGGCGTGTTGCAGGGTCAGCGCTCCTGCGAGGGTCACCGGCGCCATCGCCCCGGCAAGCGTGAACGGCGTGATCACCGACACCTGGTTCATCTCGGCGAACTGGATGATTCCGAGACACATCGGCACATCGAGCTGACGCGGTGAGTTGGTGTTGATGATGGTGAAGCACCACGGCTGCTCGATGAACTCGTCCTCGCTGAGCCCGAGGGCGATGCGCTGCATGTCGAAGGCGTCGCTCACCTGGCCGCGGCCCCGCGCATAGACGAACGGCGCCTTGTCGCTCAACGTGAGCATTGCCCGCATCGTCTGCAGATGGCGGACCTCCAACGGGACGTCCTGGGGCTCGACGGTGCCGTCGTTGGTGTGAACGACGTCGTAGTGCTGGGTGAGGCGGACGAAGTTCTCGAAGTCCTCGAGCGTCCCCGCCCGTTTCCCCTGGTCGAGGTCGGTGGCGTGGGGCGGCCCGCCCACCGGCATGTTGATCACGCTGCGGCCACCTACCTTCACCATACGCCGCGGCGATCGGGGCGTGATATCGAATTCTGCGGGAGCCGTTTCCAGCGCTGCTGTGACCAGTTCGGGGTCGAGCCTGACGAGGTTGTCGTCAACGATGGCGCCTGCTGCGGTGAAGTGGGCGAGCCCCTCTTCCTCCAGCACCCGCATCCCGTCGTTGGCAAGCACCTGCAATGCGGCCTGGTGGATGGCTTCGACCTGGTCATCCTCGAGGACGCGGAGGAACTCGTACGGGTTGGAGAGCTGGCGGTAGTACGCGGGTGGCGGAGCCGGGCCCGTGCGACGCCTTCTCGCCCGCCGTCTTGGCCGCTCCACGGCCTCTTCTTCTTCCATCGGTGGGCACGATACAGCCCGGTAGCCGGGCATACACTGGCATCGGAGGTGCCCATGCCCATTTCCGTCGACGAGCTGCTGCGGCGGGCTCGAGCCGTGCTGGACCGGATTCCTGCTGAGGACTTGGAGCGGGAGCTGGAAGCAGGTGCCCTGCTCGTCGACATCAGGCC
>CAXMPL010000240.1:0-18853 GCA_964195125.1 uncultured Kiloniellales bacterium
ATCGGACAGCACTACGCAACCCGGCTCCATCACGACGTTCGGTTGGAGATGATGAACGGCGATGTGCCGGTGCTGGTCTCCTGGGCGGTCCCCAAGGGGCTCCCCAAACGCCGCGGGGAACGCCACCTGGCCATCCACGTCGAGGACCACCCGATCGAATACCTCACCTTCTCCGGGTCCATCCCCGAAGGGGAGTACGGCGGGGGAGAGGTCCGCATCTTCGACCACGGCACCTACGAGCTGGTCGAGCGGAACCGGGAGCGGCTCACCGTCCGGCTCCACGGGGAGCGACTCGCCGGCATCTGGCACCTGGTGCACACCGGGCCCAAGGACGGCAAGGACCAGTGGCTGGCCATCATGTCCGAGGATCGGCGCCCGCCCAACGAGGACCGACCACGACCCGACCCGATGCTGGCCACCCTCACCGCCGCGGCCTTCGACGACCCCGAGTGGGGGTTCGAGCCGAAATGGGACGGGATCCGGGCCATCGCCCTCTGCGACGACGAGACCCGGCTCATCTCGCGCAACGGGCACGACATCACCGTCGCCTATCCGGAGCTCCACGCTCTGCACGACCGGGTGGTGGCGCTGGAGGCGATGCTCGACGGCGAGATCGTCGCCTTCGCCGATGGGGCTCCCACCTTTCAGCGGCTCCAACAGCGGATGCACCTGCGCGACGAGCGGCAAATTCAGACGATGGCACGACAGATCCCGGTGGTGTACATCGTCTTCGATCTCCTCTACCTCGACGGTCGGGACCTCACGGGCCGGCCGCTCGAAGAGCGTCACCGGATCCTGGAGGAGACCGTCGTCCCCACGGACCGGATCCTGGTATCGCCAATGACCGAGGGCGACGGGGTTGCGCTGTACCAGGCGTCGGCCGAGCATGGGCTGGAAGGGATCATGGCTAAGCGCCTCGCCTCCCGATACCGACCCGGAGCGCGCTCCCGAGATTGGCTCAAGGTGAAGATCACCTTCGATGCCGACGTGGTGATCGTTGGATGGACCGAGGGTGAGGGAAGTCGGGCTGGGACCTTCGGCTCGCTGGTCATGGCCGTATACGACGACTCCGCGCTGCGGTACGTGGGCAATGTTGGTACCGGATTCGACCAACGCGCATTGGACGAAACACTCGAACGGCTCCATGCCCTCGAGGCGACTGAGCCGCCATTTCCCGCCGAGGTGTTGCGGTCGCCGGCCGATCTGCGCCGGACGCACTGGGTCACCCCCTCGCTGGTCGCCAGGGTGGAGCACCGCCAGCTCACCGACGCTGGCCGTCTCCGAGCTCCATCGTTCCAGGGCTTCCGTGACGACAAAGACCCCGACCAGTGCACCTACGACCAGCTGGTCGCCGAGTCTTCCCCGTAGGGAGGTCTCGGGATTGCGTAGGTGACGAGACAGCGGTACCATCGAACATATGTTCGTGTCGATGCAAGGGAGCCTGTTCGGGATCGCCGGCGTCGCCTTCGACGAGCGCTTTGCCACGCTCCAACGAATGCAACTCGATGCGGACGCATGGATCGATTACGCCTCGATGTGGCTGCACGGTGACGTGGAGATCCTCGATGCCATCGCTCAGGGAGCTCCATGGGAGCAGCCGATGGTGCGGATGTACGACCGAGAGGTCGTGACCCCCAGGCTGGTGGCTCAGGTCGATCCATCGCTCCATCCGGTGATCCCGGATCTGATCGACGTCCTCTCGGATCGGTACGGGGTGCGGCTAGATCGGGTCAGCGCCGGCTGGTATCGCAACGGGGACGACTCGGTGGCATTCCACGGTGATCGGATTGCCCGTGATCTGACCGAGGCGATCGTCGCCACCGTCTCCCTCGGCGAGCCGAGGAGATTCCTCATCAGACCGAAGGCCAGCGGGGAGAGCCACACGCTGTCCCTCGGCCACGGTGACCTCGTGGTGATGGGCGGGTCCTGTCAGCGCACGTGGGAGCATGCCGTCCCCAAGGTGCGGCGGGCCGATCCCCGCATCGCCCTGATGTTTCGCCACAGCTACTGACCGCCACACGCGGCATGAACTGGGCGTCTCGCGCCCGGGTACGCTGACCGACATGCCAGCGTCGGGTCCATCGTCATTCGGGTGGACGACCTCGAGCGTCAGGCGGCGTTCTGGGAAGCAGCGCTCGACTAACAGGGAGGATTCGGGACCAGCCGGAATCCGCTGGGCCTGACGGGCAGTTAAGAGGTCGCCGGTTCGGGTCCCATCAGTTCACCTTGGGTGAGAACCAGGCGGCCGACAGGGGTCGCCACCATGGAAATAGCATCCCCCGGTTGGCGGGCTAGTCCGTCCAGGAACATTCGCACACGTTGGGGCATCGGGCCGTGATGTGACCCGAGGTCGCCGAAATCCGAACCGCCCATATTGCGGTTCTCGGACGCCGCGACGTGGATTGGCGAGCCGGCGGGTGCGTTGTTCTGTGTGGTCTCCTGAGCCAGTGGAATCCGACCATCCCGACAGGGGTCAGGGGGCGCATATTGCCGGTACGTGCTGGCGGCTGAGTGCAGTCCCTCGGCCCTTTGGGGGTCAGTTCACGAGGCGTGACACAGATGGCCAGTGCGTGTCGATTTCCTGCGCCGACCGACCCGAGGCCACAATTTTTTTCCACACACCCAAAGAATATCGGCGTAGGGTTGGAGAGGTACTGAGAGTGGTGGGTGTGGGCGTCGCTCCCCGTGAGGGAGGTGGGAATCCTTAGGCGCCGCGTGGACGAAATATGGCAGCTCCGACTACCCGTTATGCCAAGAGCGAGGGTGTTCACGTCGCCTACCAAGAATTCGG
The DNA here is from genome assembly GCA_964195125.1 of uncultured Kiloniellales bacterium. Lineage (GTDB taxonomy): Bacteria > Actinomycetota > Acidimicrobiia > Spongiisociales > UBA5794 > JACZST01. The sequence continues at coordinate 2,792 of CAXMPL010000240.1, forward strand.
CGACGGGCCCATCAACCTGGTCTTTGTGCCGGGATTCGTGTCCCACATCGACCACTATTGGACTCATCCGAGTGTTGTCAGGTGGCTCGATCGGCTCGGCTCGTTTGCACGGGTTGTCATGTTCGACAAACGCGGCACGGGTCTGTCCGACCGCGTCGCTGACCTCCCCGCCATGGACGAGCGCATGGACGATGTCCGAGCCGTCATGGACGCAGCGGGCTTCGAGCGGGCGGCAGTGTTCGGGATATCGGAAGGAGGCTCTCTGGCAGCGCTGTTCGCTGCTCACCATCCGGACCGCTGCGAAGCCCTCATCGTCTACGGCGCGTTTGCCCAGTTCACTTCCTGGGTCCCCACCGATGAAGCTCTCGACGAATTGTTCTCGTATATCGACACCGCCTGGGGCACTGGCGCGATTCTGCCGTTGTTTGCCCCGACCTGTGCGGGCGACGTGGCGTTTCAGGAGTGGTTTGGCGGATTCGAGAGGCTTGGAGCCGATCCGGCGGCGGCGATAGCGCTGATGAGGATGAACAGCCAGATTGACATCACCGAGATCCTCTCTTCGATTCACGTGCCGACGTTGGTCATACATCGAGCGGAGGACACGTTGGTCGATTTCGACGCTGGCGAGCTCCTGGCGGAGCGGATTCCGAATGCCCGGCTGGTGGTACTGCCAGGGTCCGACCACATTCCTTGGGTTGGTGATAACCCCCTTGGGATCATCGACGAAATAGAGCAGTTCCTGACCGGAGCCACATCAGAACCCGAAGCCGATCGTGTTCTGGCCACCCTGCTCTTCACCGACATCGTGGACTCCACCGCCCTTGCCGGTTCCATCGGCGATGAGCGCTGGCGGAACCTCCTGCACGCCCACGACAACAAAGTTCGTGCCGAGCTGGAACGATTCCGTGGAGTCGAGATCAAGAGCACGGGTGACGGATTCCTGGCGACTTTCGACGCCCCCGCCCGGGCCATCCGATGTGCGCTGTCGATCGCTGAATCCGTACGACCACTCGGACTCGAGGTGCGAGCCGGACTACATACCGGAGAAATCCATCTGGTCAATGGCGATGTCGAGGGTATCTCTGTGCACATTGCAGCTCGGGTTGCTGATCTCGCCAAGGCGCGAGAGGTGGTCGTGTCACGGACCGTGAAAGACCTCGTTGCCGGATCCGGTATCACCCTCGAGGCGTGCGGCACGTTCCCGCTCAAAGGCGTACCGGACAAGTGGCAGCTCTTTCGGGCAAGCGTCTAACAGACCGGTTCCAGACCACTGATCGACCATCGACTCGTTTCGCAGTCCCCGAATCGTGTTCGAAACATGTCCGAGAATGCCGGTTCTAGTGCGCGTTGACTGCCCGAATGAAGTGGCGGACGCGAACATTATGTGCGCCCCAATGCAGCCCCGGTCTCGGCTCGGCCTATCTGAGGTGCCGGTCCAAGAACTCGATCACCGTGCCGATGGCATCTCGCTGCACGTCATCGACGTCGTATGTGCCATCGTCTCCGCGCAACGGATAGATATAGCCATGGAGCGGGTGGTCGTAGGAGACCCACGTCACCGGCTTGTCCATCTCGGCGAGCAGCTGATATGAAGCCAGAAAGATCCCTTGCAGATGGTCGTCCTCGCGGCCCATCACCAGGATCGGGGTCTCGATTGGCTCGGAGCGGGCCCTGGCGATGGCTTCGTCGATCCGGCCCCGGACCTTCTCCACCTCGCGCATCTGCATCTCCTCGATATTGCGCAGCTCGGTGTCATCGTCCACGAACACGGTGTCATCAGGGGTGAGGGCGAGGAACTCGTGCGCCGCCGGCTCGCTCGCCACGGCCGCGGCGGCCCCGTCGTACTCGGAGGTGATCTTCAGGACCATCTCTCCGCCATGGCTCATCCCGATGAGCCCGATGCGGTCGGGATCAGCCCAGGGCAAGGTCTTGACATACTCGATGACGGCGATCTCGTCCTCATATTCGAGCGGGGACCGGTTGAACAGGTCCCCGCCCTGGCGGACGTCCCGCACCAGGGGCCCGCCCTCGTGGTATCCCAGCTCGACCTCGGAGCGGTAGCGCAGCCAGGCGCATGCGTAGCCCGCCTCGAGGAGGCGCTCCATGATGTAGCCCCGATTGTTCACTGCGTCTCGCACCCAGGCCATGCCGCCGCCCCCGTTGCCCGACGCCAGGAAGACGGTCGGGAACGGACCCTCTCCCTCCGGGATCCGCACCCCGATCGGCGCATACAGCCCATCCCAGGTCTCGACGTACATGAGGTGGACGGGGATGTCCGACCCGGCCACGGGCTCGGTGATGACGACGTGGTTGGGGTCGATCGTGCTCGTCACGAGAGTCTCCTCAGTGGTAGACGAAGGTGGACGGGTGCTCCTCGGCGTTGACGGTTTCGAGGCTCGAGCCAAGATCGCTCAGCAAGACCATCGCCGCGTTCCGGCCGGGGCCTGTGGAGACCGAACCTCCCGGGTGCGCGGTGGCCCCGGTCTCGTAGAGGCCGCGGATCGGCGTGCGATGCTCGTATCGCGGGCGATGGTGGGGCTCGATTGCAGCACGTGCGGTCGAGCACGTGTCGTGAACGAAACCTGGGACCGTCAGCTCCTTCGAGGCCGGATCGCTGCCGATGCGGTCCGCCGCCTCGCGCACGACCACGGCAAAACCGGCCTTGGCCAGGTAGGCCGCCGCAACCAGGCTGTTGTGCCAGGTGCCGGCCACGACGACGTCGGTTTCCATGCAATCGATTTTACAGACAGCGCCGCCGCTGCCCATTTCGAGCCAGGCCGCGCCCGGCGCGTGCGGCACCAATGTTTGCGATGTGGTAGGAACCAGGCATGCACGGCGAGGATGCGCACGGGCTCTGCTTGATCGGCCATTCGGATCTGGATGGGTTCGGCGACGGCATGCAGCTGATGCGCTCGGGCGATGCCCTCTATGTCGGCCACTTCGGCCCGTCGCGGATGGGGACCTCGATCATCGACGTATCCGACCCCGAGGATCTCGTCATGGTCCGGCAGTGGGGGGCTCCCGACAACAGCCACACCCACAAGGTTCAGGTCGCCGACGGGCTTTTGCTCACCAACCACGAGCGCTTCCGCAGCGACGATCCATGGTCGGCGGGTCTGGCCGTCTACGACCTTGCCGATCCTTTCGATCCGAAGTCGATCGGATTCTGGGAAAGCACCGGGAACGGCGTGCACCGCATCGTGTATGAGGGCGGGCGTTACGCCTATCTGTCGGCAACCCCAGACGGCTTTACGGGCCGGATCTGGGTGGTCATCGATCTCGTAGACCCCGAGCACCCCACGGAGGTCGGCCGCTGGTGGTGGCCGGGCCAGTGGGCCGCCGGTGGCGAAGAACCGTCGTGGCCGGAAGGCCAGGACTGGAAAACGCATCATGCCATGGTCCACGGCGACCGGGCATACGTCGGGCTGTGGGACGGCGGCATGGTGATCCTCGACATCGCCGACCTCGCCAGGCCCGAGGTCGTCTCCCATCTGAACTGGGACGAGGGCGGCGGGACCCACACGTGTCTACCGCTTCCGGGCCGCCACCTCGTCGCGGTGACCGATGAGGCGACCACAGACCGTTGCGAGGGGCCACCGCATCGGGTGCGGGTGATCGACACCGCCGACGAAGCCAACCCGAGCGTGCTCGCCGTGTGCCCCGAGCCCGAGGGGGACTTCTGCGATAGGGGGCTGCGCTTCGGGACCCACTGCCTGCACGAGAATCGTCCCGACAGCTATCGCAGCGAGGAGTTGCTCTTCGTGACCTACTTCAATGCCGGTGTGCGGGTGTACGACATCACCGATCCGGGTGCGCCGGTCGAGATCGCCTGGTACGTCCCGGAGTGCCCGCCCGGCCAGGAGGCGATCCAGGTCAACGACGTGTGGGTTGGCGAGGACCATCTCGTCTACATCACCGACCGAATCGGAGGCGGGGTCTACATCCTGGAACCGGACGATTCGCTGAGCGCCAAGATGGGCGAGGCCGTCGTATGAGCATCGACGTCGACGCCCATTGCATCCCTCCCAATCTGCTATACCTGATCGATCTCGTCGGAACCGACCGGATCATGCTTGGAACGGACTGCCCGTTCGAGGCCGGCGACCTCGACCCGCTCACAACCATCGACGCCATCGCCGATCTGACCGACCAGGAGCGCCGCCTTATCGTCTCCGGCAGCGCAGAGACGGAGCTCGACCGCCGGTAGTGTCCACCGCACCCGATCGAGAGGAATTCGTTGACCACGCAGCTCGGCTTCGCCCCAAGCGAGGATCCATTCGTTATCGAGCACGGTGGGTTCTACCGCCGTTGGTTCTCAATGATCGACAATCTGGCAGAGCTCCAGCAGCTGGTGAGCCAACTCGAGGGCACCACCGAAGATCAGTGGGTCCCGGTGTGGCGGGAGGCGGGCCGTCGCCATGAGGAGGAAGGCGACCGTCTCGAGGGCGAGAGAGACCCCGAGGCGGCCCGTCACGAGTACCTCCAGGCCAAGACCTTCTTCTCGATCGCCCGGTTTCCCGGTGAGATCACCCCGTTGAAGGCTGAGGTCAGCGCTGACTGTGCCCGCGCCTATCGCAAGGCCTGCGAGCATCTCGACCCCCAGCTCGAGATCGCCGAGGTCGAGTGCGAGGGTCAGACCATCGTGACCCATTTCCGGGCGCCGAGGGGAGCAGGGCCCGAGCACCCGGTTCCTGCGGTGCTGATCATGTGCGGTGCCGACGTCTTCAAGGAGGACCGGGGCTGGGCCGCTGAGATGGCGCTCGACGAGGGGCTGGCCTCACTGGTGATGGATGGGCCCGGCACCGGGGAGAACCCATTCCCCTGGGACCCGTCGTCGGTGGAGGCCTGGATCGCCGCCATCGACTATCTGGCGGCACGGCCCGAGGTCGATGCAGGGCGGATCGCCGCATTCGGGATCAGCCGTGGCGGGTATTCGGTGATGCAGCTCGCCGGGACCTATCCGGACACGGTCAAGGCGGTGGTCGCCATCGCCGGGCATCCCTTCGGTTACCGGATGACCGACGAAGAGCTCGACGCCCACGTCGACGCTCTCAACAAGCGCTCGCAATACGCGTTCGGCGAGCCGGGCGGGCCGTCCTCATTCCCGACCTGGTCGCGGGAGAAGGACCGCCAGGTGTTTGACAAGTGGGCTCTCTCGGAGCTCGGAGTGCTCGACGCCATCACTCAGCCGGTGCTGATGATCAACGGCAAGCAGGACCATCTGGCGCCGATCGGCAACATTTACTTCATGCTTGAGAACGGCCCGGTGACCGGTCGCGAGGCCCGGGTGTACCCCGACGCCGGGCATTGTGCGTTCAAGTACTACCAGGAGTGGGCGCCGGCGTCGTTCGCCTGGATCAGCGACAAGCTCGGATAGCAAGTCACCGCAGCGGCCGCAGCGCCTCGGCGATCCACGGCACCGTATCCGCATCGACCGGTGGAAAGGCCGTGACCAGGATGTGGTCGGCGCCGGCCGCCAGGTAGGCGCCGGCGAGCTCGGTGAGCTCGTCCGAGGTCTCTGGCCTCCGCATCTGCACCGACACCTCGATCTCGTCGGGATCACGGCCGAGATCGGCGCACAGCTCCCGCAGGCGGTCGTGTCGATCGCGCAGGGCCTCAGGGGTCGCGTCCGGGTCGAAGTAGTTCCAGTGGTCGGCCCAGCGGGCGACGAGCGGCAGCGTTCGTTTCGGGCCGATGCCGCCGATCACCAGCGGCGGGCGCGGCTGCTGGACGCCTTTCATCGCCAGCGTGGCGTCGGCGAGCTGGAAGAAATTGCCATCGAAGCTGAAGGAGTCTTTGGTCAGCAAGCCATCCAGGATCTCCAGTGCCTCGGCAAGTCGACCCCACCGCTCTTCGGCCGCCGGCAGGTCGATTCCGAAGGCGGCATGCTCGGCCTCATGCCACCCAGCGCCAAGCCCAACTTCGAGCCTGCCGTTGGACACCTGGTCGACGGAGGCGGCCATATGCGCCAGCAGCGCCGGGTGCCGGAACGTGTTGGAGCTGACCATGACCCCGAGGCGCAGGCGCTCGGTGATGGCGGCGAGCGAGGCTAGCACGGTCCAGGATTCCCACATGGGGCGGATCGGCCCCCGCGGCGGATAGAAGTGGTCGAATACCCACCCGGCGTGGAAAAAACCGGCGTCGTCGGCCTCCCGCCACATCGCAGAAAGAGCGGCCCACGAGATGTCGATCGGAACCACTTTGAACGAGAACCTTGGCGTCATTGCACCACCTCTTCCAGCATCGGCGCCATCTCGACCGCCTCGCCGCCGCGGCTCGACGACTCCAGCGCGGCGTGCACAACGGCCAGGGCACGGATCGCCTCCTCGATCCCCACCTCCACCTCGCCCTCACCGCGGATGGCCAGCGCAAACTCGTCGAGCTGCTCGCGGAACATGTCGGTGGGTGGGAGGGCGACCGTCTTGCGGGTCATGTCGCGATACCGCTGGGACATCAGCGTGCTCCACTGGTCGGCCTGCTGCGACTCGGCCCAGTGGGTAAAGTCGAGGTCGTACATCAGGTTTGCCTCGGTGCCTTGCAGGCGTATCTGGTAGATGCCGGGTGAGGCCCAGCCGCAGCCGATGTAGCCGAGCGGGCCGGCCTCGAACTCGAGGATAGCCATGATCACATCCGGCACCTCGGCCTGGGTATACAGGCTGCGGACCTGCCCGGTGACCCGGGCCACCGGGCCCAGCAGGTATTGCAGGGTGTCGGCGTGATGGACGCCAAGCTGGATGAAGGCGCCGCCCGGGCTCTTGTCGGCATGCCAGCGCCATGTGTCCGGTGACAGCTCGAGCCCGCGCTCGTTGGAGAAGTTGGCCTCGGCGAGCGATACGTTCCCCAACAAGCCCTCTTCGATCCATTGTTTCATCATCCGGCTCCCGGCCAGGCGCCTGGCGCTGTGCCCCACGGCGAACACCCGATCGCTGTTTTTGACGGCCCGGCGCACCGCGGCGGCGTCATCGAGGGTATGCGTAACGGGCTTGTCGGTATAGACGGCCTTGCCCGCCTCTAGAGCCTGGACGATCAGGTCGCGGTGGGTGTCATTGGGGGTGGCGATGATCACCCCCTCCACATCTGCGTCGGCGAGCAACTCCTCGAGCGTGGCCGCCGCCTTGGGCACGTCGAACGCTTCCTGGAACGCCCTCCGCCGCTCCTCAGACCTGCTGAAACACGAATACAGCTCGATGACGTCACCGCGCTGTGCGCCGGAGGCGAGCACCTGCGCCCACCGGCCCAGCCCGATCGAGGCAAGCCGGACCCTGTCACCCATCGGTAGCCGCCGTCATCACGTCGATGTCCGTCTCCTCGAGGTTCTCGGCGAGCTTCGGGTGAGGAAAGAAACAGACCAGCAGCATCTCTCTCCGGGATCGGGAACCGTGGCATGGGCGGCATCGGCCGGCACATGCGCCAGGTCACCGCGCCCGAGCTTAGTGAACGTACCGTCGACGTATACGGCGCCGGTGCCCTCCACCACGGAGATGACCTTCTCACTGACCGGATGTCGGTGAGCTGCAGGATGTTCGGTGCGCTCAACCTGGACGATACGAACGGTGGAGGCGGCATCTACCGTGCGAAGCGGGTCGCCGAACGATCGGTCGGGCAGGTCCACGAACTCGACCTGGCCGGGAACAATCGTCATGTCCGGAGCTCGAAGATCGACTTCGCTTGTGTCGCGATCTCCGTGGCAACAGTCGCGGCGAAATCGGAAGCCAGCGCCTCGTTGGCCCAGCCCGGGTCTCCGTACCAGCCCGCTTCGTCGATCTCGGTGACGTCGGTGATGTAGCCGTAGACCTCGCGGTCGCGGCGCATCGCATCGAGGGCGCCCGCCCTGGCTGACCGGCTGCCGTCCCCGGCCAGGTCGATCCGCAGCAGCGCGGGATCGTGAGCGAACACGGCAAGGGCCTCCAGGCCTCCCCCATGGGTCAGTTCACCACCCTGGTCGGCGTAGAGCCGCTCGGCGACGTAGCAGGCCTGGGCGGACACGACGTGGACGTGGCCGTCTCGGGCCTGGAGGTCGGTAGCCGCGGCGTCGAGGGCGGCGATGTTGCCCTCGTGCCAGTTCACGAACACGAGCCGGTCGGCCCCCATGGCGACGAGCTCATCGCACACGTCGGTGACCAGTGCTTCGAAGGTCGCCCGGCGCAGGCTGATGGTGCCCGGATGGCCGGCGTGGATCGGGGTGATCCCGTATGGGCCAAAGGGGACGAACAGGGCGTCGAGCCGCTCGGCAACCTCCTGGGCCAGCAGTCCGGCGGCGATGGTGTCGGTGCCGGTCGGGAGGTGTGGGCCGTGCTGCTCGACGCTGCCAAAGGGGAGTACGGCGATCGACGATCGTTCAAGGGCGGCAGCGACCTCGGGGCTGGTCAGGTGGAAGAGCGATCGGCTCACGCCTTCTCCTCGGGGACGGCTACAGGGTTCAGCATGGGCTTGCGGTCGAGCACGCGCTTCGCCTCCTGCGCCGTCTTCATCCGCAGCTCGCGTTCGGTCTCCATCGAGGCCGCCTCCATCGAAGGCGCGTCCACCTCGATTCGGTCGTCACAGGCACGGACGCGTCCGAACCCCACACCGACGAAGAGCTCGGCGGTGCGCCGGCCGATGCTTCCGAAGCCGATGATGCCGGCGATGAGCACTGAAGGAGGTGGAGCTGACGGAGCGGCGCAAGGTCCCAACCGCCGGCCTTCACCAGCCGATCGGCCCGCGGGATACTCCTCAACAGCGCGAGCGCCAGCGACACCGCGTGCACCCCCACGGCCTCGGTCCCGTAGTCGGGCACGTAGGCGACCGCCATCCCCTTTCGCTGCGCCGCGGCCACATCGACGTTGTCGAACCCGGCGCCATAGCGAACGATGCCCCAGCAACGGAGACGCTCGATCGTGGCGGCATCGAATCGGGGGCGCGGGCCCGCCAGGATCACCTCGGCATCGAAGGCGCCCAGCAGTATTCCTTCTGAGTTGCTCCGGGATTCCGGGCGATCTTCGGTCAGACGATAGATCCTGCGCTCGAGTTCGACGTCGGGCCACCCAGCACCGGTTATCGCCACACGCATCGAACCTCCGATTTGGAAAGCTGGAAGAATCCTACAAACGATTGCACGGGCTGCCGCCAGGAGAGTATGTTCATACCAGGCGGGCAGGAGCAACCGCAACTGCCCGGGAGGAGAGATGGGCCCATCGGGAGCCCATCGGAGCGAAAGGTACTGCACCATGCGATTGACACCTGAAAGTGGCCGGTTCCGCCCCGGAATATTGGTCATCCTGCTCGTAGCCTTGGCGCTGGTCGCCGCCGCCTGCACGTCGGATGCCGACGAGACCACCACCACCGCCGCGGCCGGCGAAGCGACCACCACCACCGCCGCGACCGCTGATGAGACCACCACCACCGCCGAGCCCGGCGTCGAGGTGAGCAACCCTGGCGTATTCGTCCACGCCGCCGATGATGAACCAACAACCCTGGATCCGGCAGCAGTGGAGCCCGGGGAGGGCGGCGAGACGGTGATCCTCCAGGTCTACGAGCGGCTGCTCGAAATCGGAATCGTAGGTCCCGATCCGGTGCCGTCGCTTGCCACCGAGGTTCCGACCGTAGCCAACGGACTCATTTCTGAGGACCTGCTGACCTACACGTTCCCGATTCGTGAGGGCGTGCTCTTCCACGATGGCAACACGTTGACCGCCAACGACGTGAAGTTCTCCTGGGACCGGGCGATGGAGATGGACCTGCCGGAAGGCAATGCCGGCATCCTCAACGACAACATCGCCGAGACCACCGCGGTCGACGACGCCACGTTCGAGGTCGTCCTCCAGCAGCCCAACGCGGCGTTCCTCAACGCGGTCGTCCCGGCGATGGTGTCTTCGATCGTCAGCCAGGCTGCCGTCGAGGCCAACGGCGGGGTGGCTGCCGGCGAGGTCAGCGAGTACATGGCAACGAACATGGCGGGCACCGGCCCGTACAAGCTGGTTGTCTGGAACCGCGGCGAGAACATTCAGGCCGAGATCTTCGACGACTACTGGGGCACCCCGGCCAACCTCGATCTTCGCATCGAGATCGGATCCGAACCCGACATTCGTGTGCTCGGGCTCCGCGCCGGCGACTACGACACGATCGAGACCGACCCGTCGTTCATCGGCGACATCGAAGGCGCCGAGGGCGTGACGATCTTCGCCGAGGGTCTGACCGTCGAGCCCATCCACATCGGATTCAATCTGAACATCCCTGATCCTCCGGGCGCGCCGGAAGACACCATCCCGGCTGACTTCTTCCACGATCCGGCGGTGCGTCAGGCGTTCAACTACGCCTTCGACTACGACGCATTCGTGGCGGGTGCCCTCGGCGGGTTCGGGGACTTCAACCCCCACTACATCCCGATCGGGATCTTCGGGTACGACCCGGCCGCTCCCGTCTACGGAGCACAGGACGCGGCGAAGGCCGAAGAGCTGTTCCGCGAGGCCGGATACTGGGACGACGGATTCACGATCTCCGTGATCACCGAGGAAGCCAACCTCTTCGAGGTGGCGGCGCTGGTGCTCAAGGACTCCCTCGAGACCCTGAACCCGAACATCGAGGTGCGGGTGCTGTCGGTGGCAGAAGCAGTGTTCGACGACGCTCATGCCTCCGATCCGATGCCGTACGCCATGTGGGTGAAGAACGCCGACCCGTTCGCCGATCCGCATGCCTACCTGGATTCGTACGCCCACCCCGACGGCGAGTGGGGCCAGATCCACGGGTTCAGACAGGGCTACGTGGATCCGGATCAGGTGGCGTCGCTGATCGACGCCGCATCGGTCGAGGCGGACCCTGATGCCAGAGCAGCGATCTACTCGGAGATCCAATTCCTGCTCTTCGACGATCCGATGTGGCTGATCGCGGCCCAGGAGGGGGTCGTCATGGCGCACCGTGACTGGGTGCAGAACTTCACGACGAATCCGCTATGGCCGCGCCCGAGTCTCAGGTTCGCCCTGATGGACAAGGGTTGAGATTCGCTCCGACTGATGAACGCAGCCCCCGGGATTGTCCCGGGGGCTGCGTATCGTTGCTAGTCAACGGCTGACTGGGACAGCGAAATGCAAATTCGCGACTACATCCTGCGGCGGCTCATGATCCTGCCGGTGCTGATCGTCGGCGTGTCGATCATCGTTTTCACGCTGACCCGAGTCGGTGGATCGCCGATCGGCGTCTACCTATCTCACGAGATGACGCAGGAAGAGGTTGCCGAGGTGGAGGCACGCTTCCACCTCGACGAACCGGTGCCGGTGCAGTACTTCTACTGGGTAAAGGGCTTGGCGCAGGGCGACCTCGGGTGGTCTGGGGTAGCTGCAGCCCCGGTGACCCAGGTGTTCGTCCCGAAGATGACGGCGACGATGGAGCTAGCGGTGGCCGCCGCCATCGTGGCGGTGGTGCTCGGCATCTCCCTCGGCACGTTCGCCGGGGCGAGACGGGACCGCTGGCCGGACCACATCACGCGGGTGTTCGCCATCAGCGGCGCAAGCATGCCCCTTTTCTGGTTCGCCATCCTGGCGCTGATCGTCTTCTGGGTCTACCTGGGCTGGTTCTCCATCGGGCGGAGCGACCCCGATGTCTGGGCCAGCATCGCCCACCCCACCGGGCTGTACACGTTCGATTCGATCATCGCCCTCGACTACCGGGCGTTCTTCGACGCCATCTGGCACCTGGTGCTGCCGGCTCTGGTCCTCGGCTACGGGGCGACGGCGATCATCGCCAGGATGATGCGCTCCTCCCTCGTCGAAGAGGTCCAGGAAGACTACGTCGACGCGGCGCGGGCGAAGGGTTTGCCGGAGCGGCTGGTGCTGCGCCGCCATGCTCGCCGAAACGCCCTCATCCCGACCGTGACCGTGATCGGCCTCACCTTCGGGTTTCTCCTTCAAGGAAGCGTGGTCATTGAGATCATCTTCCGCTGGCCGGGACTGGGTCGGTGGATGGCCGACGCCGTGCTGCGTGGCGACCAGGCCACGATCATGGCCTACGTCCTGTTCACTGCGATCTTGTTCCTGCTGGTGAACCTCGTTGTCGACGTCGTCTACGCCTACCTCGACCGACGCGTCGCGCTCGGGGAGTAGCGATGGTCGACGTCAACAGCCACGTGCCCGCGTCGACGACGATGGACTCGGCGTGGCGGGTGCGACTGCGGAGGGGTCGAGAGCTGGCCTCTGCGTTGTGGTCGAATCCGACGACGGCCGCCGGCCTCATCCTCATCCTGCTCATGCTGTCGATGGCGTTGTTGGCGCCGCTCATCATCGAGCCCAATACGCCCGACCCGTATCAGATGCCTCGGGACTGGTCGGCGATCGCCGTTCCCCCGGGGAGCCCGGGACACCCTCTAGGTACGACAAATGTCGGCGGTGACGTCCTTTACGGATTGATCTGGGGGGCCAGGACCTCGCTTCGGCTGTCGCTGATCGTGGTATCGATCACGGTCGTCGTCGGTGTCACGGTCGGCAGCATCGCCGGGTTCCGGGGCGGCCGCGTCGACGAGATCTTGATGCGGATCGTCGATGTGTTCCTCTCGATCCCTGAGCTGATCTTCGCTCTCGCCATCGCCGCGGTGCTCGGGCCCTCGTTCCGCAACATCATCCTGGCCCTCGCCGTCGTGTTCTGGGTCAAGTATGCGCGGATCATGCGCGCCCAGGTCATCCACATCAAGGAGAACGAATACGTCGACGCGGCAAGAGTCATCGGCGACTCCAAGTGGCGGATCTACTTAAAGGACGTCCTGCCCAACTCGATCACGCCGATCATCACCCAGGCGACGCTCGACATGGGCAACATCGTCCTGGTCGGGGCGACCCTGGCTTTCATTGGCCTTGCCGAGGCCGGTATCGCCGAATGGGGGGTGCTGGTCTCGGAGGGGCAGGCAGGAATATCGGCGGGCCGGTGGTGGGCGTCGACATTCCCCGGGCTCATGGTGTTCCTGTGGGCGCTCGCGTTCAACCTCTTTGGCGACGGTCTTCGCGACGTGCTCGATCCCCGCACCGAGACGACGCGGTGATCGTTGAGACCAACGGCACCGTCACGCCCCGGCACACCGCCGCGGCGGTTGCCTCCGTCATAGATCTGCGGGTGCATTTCCGGTCGAAGGCGGGGGTCGTCCACGCCGTCGATGGGGTGTCGTTCGACATCATGGACGGCGAGACGCTTGGGTTGGTCGGTGAGACCGGCTGCGGCAAGACCGTCACCGCACGCTCCTTTCTCGGATTAGTGCCCATTCCTCCAGGGATCATGGCCGGGGGAGCCATCCTGTTCCGGCCTCATCACACTTGCCCCTCCTGCGGCGGGCCGGGGTGCACACACTGCGCCGGTGGAGGCCGACTCCCCGATCTGTGCCCACATTGCGACGGCGCGGGGTGCGACCGGTGCACCGAGACCGGGCAACACACCATTGATCTGCTCGAGGTGCCTGAAGCCGAGATGAGGGAGATCCGCGGTGACCGGATCGCCATGGTCTTCCAGGACCCAGGGAAGGCGCTCAATCCGGCGCTGTCGATCCGCGAGCAGATCGCCGAGGTGTTCTACCTGCATCGATCGGACGAGCTGCTGGCCGACGCCGGTATCGATGAAGGCGACCGGGGGGTCGCGGCGTTTCTGATCCGGCGCAAGGCGCGGCTCTTGTCGCGCCGGCCGGAAGATGTCCTGCTCTCGCTGCCACCGCTGCGCGGGAAGCGCAACGAGCTGCGAATGGCCACTCGGGCGAGGGTTGCCGACGCCCTGGCTGAGACTCAGATCGCCAATCCGTCGAAGCTGATGGAGCGGTACCCACACGAGCTGTCGGGGGGCATGCGGCAGCGGGTCATGATCGCCCAGGCGCTGGCGTGTGATCCCGATCTCCTCATCGCCGACGAGCCGACCACGGCTCTCGATGTCACGGTGCAGGCGCGCATCCTCGATCTGGTGAAGGAATTGCAGCAGCGGCACCGCACCTCTGTGCTCTACATCAGCCACGACCTGTCGCTGGTGAGCAAGGTCTGTGATCGCGTCGCCGTAATGTACGCGGGCAGGATCGTCGAAACCGCAGCGACGGAAGTGATCTTCTCCGATCCGCGACACCCATACACCCGTGGACTGCTGGCTGCCATCCCGGCGGCATCACACGAGCGGGGGAGGCTCGTCAGCATCTCGGGCACGGTCCCCGAGTTGATCGACCCGCCCGCGATGTGCCGATTCGCCGGCCGCTGCCCGTACGAATCTGAACTATGCCGGGCCGCCGATCCCATGCCTGCTCCTGTCGGGGACGGACACGAGGTGGCGTGTTTCATCCACGACGCACCGGCGGGGGCGATTGGCCGGCCATCGTTCGATCGGAGGGTGCGGTGAAGACCTCCAAGCGCCCTGAGCAGGCTGCCCCGATTGCTGATGGCGAGCAGACGCTCGCGGTTCGCGATCTCCGCAAGTACTTCCCAATCAAAGAGGGTGCGATGCAGCGGGTGGCCGGCCACGTCAAAGCGGTCGACGGCGTCAGCTTCGACCTGAAACGAGGCGAGACCCTCGGGCTCGTGGGCGAGAGTGGCTGCGGCAAGACCACACTGGGACGGTGCGTGAGCGGGCTCACCGAGCCCACGGACGGGGGCGTCTACTTCGGTCTCAGCGGCGACGTGCAACAGCGACTCGACGAGCTGCTGGCCATTCCCGCCCCGGACCGCACCGAAACCGAGCGGGCCGAGCTGGAGGAACTGGAGCGACTCCACCGGGTCGATCGCCTGAGCCGCGCCAGCTGGCGCCACTACCGGCGCAACTGCCAGGTCGTTTTCCAAGAGTCGTTCGCGTCACTCAACCCCCGGCATCTGGTTAAGGACATCGTTGGCCGGCCATTGAGGGTCCACCACGAGGCGTCCGGAGAAGAGCTCACCGGCCGGGTTGTCGACTTGCTTGAGCAGGTCGGCATGGGCCGCCAGCACTTGTACCGATATCCACACCAGTTCTCTGGAGGGCAACGACAGCGCATCTCGATCGCGCGAGCCTTGGCTCTCGATCCGGAGCTCATCGTCCTCGATGAGCCGACCAGCGCGCTCGACGTGTCGGTGCAGGCACAGATCCTGAACCTGCTTCACGAGCTGCAGCGGAAGCACCATCTCACCTATCTGTTCATCAGCCACGACCTGTCGGTGGTCCGACACATGGCCGATCGCATCGTCGTGATGTACCTGGGCCGGGTGGCCGAGGCGGGACCGACCGAGACGATCTTCGACCAACCGATGCACCCATACACCGAGGCGCTGCTTGCCGCTAGCCCCGACGTCACCACGGGAGACAAGTCGATGCCGTCCCTCGAAGGCGCCGTCCCCGATCCCGCGCACCCGCCGAGCGGATGCCGCTTCCACACGAGGTGTCCGGTAGCGACGCCTGCGTGCGGGTGGGACGTCGACGACGTGGTCCGGTGGCTCGAAGACAGCAACGGGATGTTCGATGCGCTGACAGGGGTGACGCGCGACAGCGATTTCGACGCATGGTTCACGTTCGATGACGCTCAGGATGCTGGCCGGCTCGGCGAGGCCGTGCAGAGCGATGCCGTCCCCGCGTCGATGCGGACCGCGCTACAGGAAGTCACCGTCGACGGCAATCGGATCCGGGTCCAGTTCACGCCGGTCGATCCAGTCGAGCTCACCGAGCGCGGCCCGGACCACGTGGCGGCCTGCGTTCTCGAAAGACGGGAACGGAACTCGAGCTGATGGGCCGGCTCTCATGATGCCCGACAAGACCGGTGAGTTTCCTGCGTGGACCTAGAGGCGCGCCGGCCACCCAATCCAGAGCGAGAACGATCAAATCCGAGAGTGCGCCGAACGGCAACCCTTGCTCGGTTTCTGAGTTGACGGTCGATCCTAAGGGCTGGGTGGGCCAGAGATTGCGAGCGGCCGACTCGTCACCCCGATCACCCAATCTGCGCGATAACGCACCAAACCTCAGCTGGCCCTGCATATATCAGCCTAGGCCGCTCCGGGTGCCGCATCTGGGCGGGTGAGATCTGTGAGTGGTGGCATGTCGGTCGACTGCATGAAACCGTCGCGGACGTTGTTCAGATTGAGTGCAGGGCCCGGGTGGGCCCTGCACTGTGAC
>CAXMPL010000241.1:0-2756 GCA_964195125.1 uncultured Kiloniellales bacterium
CCAGCAGGACCCGAACTACCTTCGCTGATAGTGGAAGGCACGTACTACGCCAACGCGAGCTGGGACGTCGAGGCCTGGGTCGATGTCATCGCCGTCGAGTATGAGAGCCTGATAGGCGCCTACCCATTCGACGAGGTGTTCCGGGCGCTCGGCGGGTCCATCGACCTGCTCGACGTGGGCTGCGGAACCGCCATCTTTCCCAGGTATCTGGATCCGGTCCTGGCCGCCGACATTCACATCCGCGCCGACCTGGTCGATATGTCCGAGTCGAGCCTGCAACGGGCCGCCGAAGTGTTGACGGCGCTCGAGCACTTCGCCGTTGGCGACTCATACCGGGCATTGATTGAGGATCTGCCCGAGCTCGGCGACAGCCGCTACGAAGTCATCTGGGCGATCCACTCGCTCACCACCGTCGACATCGAGCGTATGCCAGGGGCCTACGAACGCCTGATGAACGCGCTCAAACCGGGCGGCTACCTCTTCGTGTATCAGCTGACGGCAGGATCCGCCTACCAAAAGGTGCATGGCCTGTATCGGGGAAGCAGGGGTGGCAGTCGCTACATGGAATTCGAGGACAGCGTCGAGATGCTCGCCGCCGCCGGGTACGACTACGAGGTGCTCGAGCTGGCTTTCGATCACGTCGTACCGGACCGTCCGGAGGCGCTGGCAACCTACCTGCAAAAGGTGACGCTCGACGACACCGTCCCGGTCGAGATCTTTGAGCCGATCCTGTCCGAGTTTCGTCGCGATGGAGCGGTCCGATTCCCGCAGACCGTCAACCTGATCGCGGTACGCAACCAGGAGTAGCGGTGACAACGCTTCTGGCCGACCCGTACTACTCCCAGTCCAACGCAATGTTCCGAATGGCGACCAACCAGACCGAAGTGATGCTCGACCGGCTCGCCGATCACGCACGGGATCGCGGTCGGCTCACCATCCTGAGTGTCGGGTCGGGGGTCGGTTTGTTCGAGCTGCCGATGCTGACCAGGCTTGGCGAAGATGGGATCACGGTGGCGAGGTTCGTCGGTGTCGATCCCAGCGCCCACGCCACCGCCGTGTTGGGCCGCAAGCTCGCCGATCGCTACAAGGCGCTCGACTTCGAGCTCGTCGCCACTCCGTTCGAGACATACGACACCGAGGCCCGATTCGACATGGTGCTGTTCAACCACGTCTTCGAGTATCTCGCCGGAGATCCGCTCACCTGGGTCGGCAAGTCCCTCGGGCTGCTCGCCGATGGCGGCAACGTGCTCGTCTTCAGCCCGAATCGCGGCGGTATCAACCAGATCTACCAGGACGTGTTCGCCGAGCTCGTCGGGACGCCGCCGTTCTTCGCCGACGACATCGAGGTCATGCTCGATGGATCCGGCATCGCGTTTTCGATGGAGTCGATGATGGCCGCCTGCGACATTTCCGCCCTCCAGCGGATCGGGGAGGATCCGGAGAAACTGATGCTGCTCAGCTTTCTCACCCAGCGGGACTGCAGGGAGGTAACGCCGGAGGTCCGCGAGCGCTACATCGAGTACTACCTGTCACTGCGACAACCGGGGGAGAGCTCCATCCCACATCCAGTGACGCTGTTCGTGATGTGATGCGACGCTACCTCGAGGACCTGATCCTTGGCCGATATCCGCGGCGAGACAACATCCAGGTCCAGGGCATCGCCGAAATCGAGGGCGGGTGGGAAACCGCCATCTACGGCTTCGACCTCGCGTATCGCGAACACGGTGCGTCCCACTCCACGGAGCTGGTGGCACGGTTCTACACGGGTGTTCGGGGGGGTGAGAAAGCGGCCAGGGAAGCCTCCATCCTCCGAGCGCTCGCCGGCGCCGACATACCGGTACCCAGAGTCGAGCTGGTATCGACAGATCCATCCCGGTACGGCTCCGGTGTTGTCGTGATGCAGCGAGTGCCAGGCGTGGCATTGACGGTCGAGCTCGCCAGGTCGGATGTGTTGGTCGCCGAGATGGCCCGGTGTCTGGTCGCCCTACATCGAGTTCCCATCGCCGCCGTTTTCGACAACGGTCTGCAGCCTTTCAACGACCCGGGATTCGTTGCTCCCGACCCCAGGGTGATCGCGGCCACCGTCGAGCGCTTCGGCATGGTCGACTTCGACCAGCTCGTTGACCGGCTCGCACGTCGAATTCCGGCCGAACATCCACCGAGCGTTCTCCACAACGACTATCACCCCGAGAACATCATCGTCGGAGATGGCGGCTTGGTAGTCATCGACTGGACGTTCGCCGGAACCGGGGACTACCGGCTCGACGTGGCCTGGTCGGCGATGTGGACCGGAACGATGGCGGGCAGCCACGTGCGAGCCGAGCTACTGGGTGCCTATGAGGAGGCGGCGCGCCGTCCAATCGACGACCTGGAGTATTTCGAGACGTTGAAGCTCGGGGCCCGTCTGTTGACCATCGCCTTGTGGCTCGACGGGGCGGTCGAGCTCCCGGTCCCGAAACTCACCAAAGCCGCCATTGTGGGCGAGTACAAACCGACGCTGATGAAGGTGTACGAACGGTTCCAGGAACTGACCGGCATCGGGCTTCGCCTTTTCGACCAGATGTAGAAGCCGGGCAGGTCTTAACGGTTTCTGGTCAGTCTTCGCCGTGCTGCAGCCAGGCGATGAGGGCCACCGCCATCCCAACCGATGCGATCATCTCCAGAGCAAGGAGCAGTTCCGGTGTCATTTCGCATGATCGGCTCCTTCCGTCCCGATCTGTACCGGATGTTGATGATCAGTAGATCAGTAGATCAGT
>CAXMPL010000242.1:0-3739 GCA_964195125.1 uncultured Kiloniellales bacterium
TGCCGCCGGGCGCGCCGTCTACATCGAGGAAGGGTGTTATTACTGCCACACCCAGGAGGTGCGGCCGGTCATTCCCGATGTCGGGCTGGGCCGGGTGAGCCTGGCCGGTGACTATGTGCACGAGACGCCAGCGCTCCCCGGTGTGGAGCGTCTCGGGCCCGATCTCATGCACGTCGCCAGCCGCTACTCCAACATCGGCGTGCTGAGGGCCCGGCTCATCGATCCTCGTGGATCGCGCTCCTGGTCGATCATGCCGTCGTACGAGCGGCTGTCCGACGAGGATCTGGATGCCCTGACCACCTATCTGATGACGCTGAGGTAGCCGATGGCCGAATCATTCGACGAACTCGAGTCCAGCACCGGTGTTCCAGCTGAACTCTTGCAGCGCGCCGCAGCCGCCAGGGCAGAGGCAGACGGCCGCACGACGGAGGCGGTCATCGCCGAGTGGTCTGGCGGAGAGCCGCCTGCCGCGACGCCTGCACCGGCCGCAGCCGGCGAGACCGAACCGATCCCGGATACGTCCGGATTGCCATCGGCCGAGTCGTTGATTGGCGAGGCGCTGGTGGCGGCGGCCGCCGAAGCGAAGGGGATCCCTGCGTCGTTGACGGAACGATCCGCCAGGGCGCGGGCTGAGGCAGACGGCATTTCGGTGGAACAGGTGATGCGGGACTGGGTGGTGGAGGCAGGGCTGGCGACGGTCGGAGTTGCCCCAGCTGCGCCGGCTCCAACGGTACCGGAGCCGGCCGAAACCCCGGCCGTGGCTCCGGCATCGCCCGCCGCGGAAGAGCCCGCCGCAGCAACGCCCGCCGCCGAAGAGCCCGCCGCACCGGCTATCGACGTGCTGCCGCCGACGGTGCCGGTTGAGGAAGCAGCCGACGACGAGGAAGTGGAACAGCGCATCAGTCGCTACCCAGCCTGGCTGGCGGCGGTGCTCGTTGTCATCCCGTTGGTGGCGGCGCTGTATGTCGTGGTGGTTCCGAACCAGCCGAGTTGCGGTAGCGCCGGCCAGCTCGCCATCGATCCGGCAACCGGGCTCGCCGCTAACTGTGACGGGTCCGCGTTCGGCGAGCACGAGGCCAGCAACGTCCTGCTCGGCGGCGAGATCTTCGCGGCCTCCTGCGCCGTCTGTCACGGCGCAACAGGTGGCGGCGGGGCAGGCCCTGCGTTGGCCGGCGGCTCCGTGCTCGAGACCTTTCCTGAAGGTGCGTGCCAGTCACACATCGAATGGGTGACGCTGGGATCTGCCGGCTTCACCACCTACGGGGCGCAGAACAAGCCGGTCGCCGGTGGAATGCCCGCGTTTGGGAGCCTCGACGAGACCGAGCTGGCCCAGGTCGTGTTGTACGAACGGGTTGAATTCGGTCTCGAGGACGAAGTAGCGGCCGAAGCCGACTGCGGGTTCGGAGAAGTCGAAGAGGCCGAAACGGGTTGAGCTGAGTCACAAGTCGCAAGTTGCAAGTCGCAAGTCGCAAGTCGTGTTTCTCTCCTTCTTGGGGGGAGTACCGCCGCAGGCGGGGAGGGGGGCTGTCCTTGCGGAAGGGGTTCCTGGTGAAGCCCCCTCCGTCCTCGGCCTTCGGCCTCGGCCACCTCCCCCAAAAGGGGAGGAAATGCGCCAACCCGTAACTGGCGACTGGGAACTGGCGACTGGCGACTGGCCTGCCATCTAATCTCGTCCCTATGAACCCCCAGGTCCTCGTCGTTGGAGGCGGTCCGTCGGGAGCGTCCTCCGCCTACTGGCTGGCCGATCGCGGCGTGGATGTCCTTCTCGTGGAGAAGAAGACCTATCCCCGTGAAAAGGCCTGTGGCGATGGGCTGACCCCGCGAGCCGTGCGACAGCTCGTCGACATGGGCTTCGAGTTCGGCGGCGACGTCCACAAGATCGTGGGGCTGCGCTCCTATGCCGGGGATGTGATGTTGGAGATGCCGTGGCCGGAGCATTCGCTGTACCCGAACTGGGGAGCGACGCTCCGCCGTTCCGAGCTCGACGGCAGAGTTACCGGGCTCGCTGAGACCCGCGGCGCCAAGGTTCTGCAGGGGATCGAGGCGCGACCGATCGTCGACGATGGAGAGTTGGTTGGCGTGAACCTCCACGGGGACGGGGACGATCCGGAGCGGATCACCCCAGAGTACGTCGTGATCGCCGATGGCTCGCTGTCACGATTCGGCCGCGAACTGGGGACGAAGCGTCGCAGGGATTATCCGTTTGGGCTGGCAGTACGTGGATATTGGGAGAGCTCGAACGCAAATGACGGGTACATCGAAAGCCAGCTCGACATCCGCGACAAGCAGGGCCGCTCGATGCCAGGTTATGGATGGGTGTTCCCGCTGGGTGACGGCACGGTGAATGTCGGAGCCGGGTTGGTTTCCACCTTCAAGGGATGGAAAGACATCAACACCAGCAACATCCTCGCCGCTTATGTGGCGGCGCTGCCCGACCACTGGGAGATCGACGGTGACCCGATCGCCAAGCCGATCGGGGGCAAGCTTCCGATGTCGTTCTCGGTCGGACCGAAATCGGGGCGCAACTGGGTGGCGGTCGGGGATGCGGCTGGCGCCGTGAACCCATTCAACGGGGAGGGCATCGATTACGGATATGAGACTGGCCGTCTCGCTGCCGGGGTGATAGCAGAGGCTCTGGCATCCGATGACCCTGGGGTGCTCGCCGCCTACGACCAGGCGCTTATCGACGAGTACGCCGCCTACCACCGCATAGCGCGGATCTTCCTGGAAGCGATCGGAAACCCGGCGGTGATGCGGACGCTGGTCACCGTCGGCATGCGATCGCAGACGCTCATGGAATGGGTGCTCAAGGTGATGGCCAACCTGCTCGAGCCCGAGGATAAGGGGATGATCGAGAACGTGTATGCCGCCATCGAGCAGGCCGTCGACCTGCCAGGGGTCCGGAGGTACAAGGCATAGGCGGGCCTGGCAACCCTGGGTTCGCAGTGTCGGTAGGCGGGCTTGGGAGCCCTGGGTTCGTAGTGTCGGTAGGCGGGCTTGGGAGCCCTGGGTTCGTAGTGTCGGGTCGGTCTGGGCGCGTATAGTTGATCGATGCTGAGCTCAGCGAGAAAGATCGGGGGGTTGCTGTTGGCCGTCCCGATCGTCACCTTTTTGGCGCTGTCGCGGTTTCCCAATTACGACGCCCGTTCTCGTTACTTCGCCGGCACCTACCGCGCCATCGTCGAGGCCGGCGATGCGTATCTCGTTGCTCTTGTTCTCTTTCTCGTTATGGCCACGATGCTGGCCGTGCTCGCTCTTGCGCTGTCGCGTTCCTCACTCCTTGACGCCACCTCGTTTCTGATGGTGGTGATCGGCGGGGTCGCGGCCTCCGCAGCCGGCTTCGCGCTCGCCGCCGTCATCGGGTTGCCGGTGTGGTGGTGGGCCCGACAGGTCGCCGATGGTTCGTTGTCGGCCGCCGAGGCGGCCAGTCGGTCGGCCGGCCTCGCTGGGATCAGCCAGACCGCGCTCCTCATGCTCGGCTTCGGTGGGCTGCTGATCGGGATGAGCGCACTCGGGGTGATCGCGGTTGTGCAACGTTGGGTGCCTCGATGGTTGTTCTTGGGGACGGTCGTAGTTGTGGGTGCGGCGGTGGCCTATGCCCTCGCCACGGACGGGCCCGCGATATGGATCGGGCTCGGGTTGCTCCCGATGTTGTGGGCCTTCGTATTCGGCCTCGTGCTCCTGATCCGGGGCAGCTTCCGTTTGGAGGAGCGAGCAGCCGAACCCACATAGGCCAGCG
>CAXMPL010000243.1:0-4200 GCA_964195125.1 uncultured Kiloniellales bacterium
AAGCAAGCCAGGATGACCTTCACCCTTTCCGGCGGCGAAGGCGAAACCACGCTGTTCACAATGAGCTACGACTACGAACCCAAGGGTGCGCTGTGGTCCTTTTTGGGGCCATTTCTGGATCGGCAGTTTGGCAAGGGCTTCAGCGGGTTCATCGACCTCCTGGAACCGGTGGCTCAGGCTCGGGCCGCCGCCTGACGAGGCAAAGCCCCCGGGCGAGGCTTCTATAGCGAGTTCTTCGCACACATGATTCGAAACGAGTCGTGAGCCGTCCCGTGAGCTTGCCGTTCGGCGAACTCACCCGACCAACCCTCGACGAGGGACATCAACAGCTAGCGCATATCGGCACATATGCGCTAGCGGCGTTCAGCAATACGAGCCGCTCATGATGCCGGATGTGCGCTAGCTGAGATTGGCTGACCTGCGATCATGGGTGCGGGGCGGCCCAACCTGTGGAGCGATTGTGGAGCAACCGATCTGCGTGACGTGTGGTGTGCAGCGCGAAGAGATCGCAGATGTGTGCGCGATTTGCGCGGACGAGCGCCAGTATGTCGGATGGGGAGGCCAGGCCTGGACCACGCTCTCCCAGATGCGTTCCGTTGGATACCGCAACCGTGTCGAGGAAATCGATCCCGACCTGTGGGGTATCGGCACTGAGCCGCAGTTCGCCATCGGCCAGCGGAGCTTGCTCGTCGAGACGGATCACGGGAACTTGCTGTGGGACCCAATGAGCTACTTGGATGACGAGACGGTCGCCCAGGTGCGTAAGCTCGGAGGGGTGCAGGCGATCAGCGCTTCGCACCCTCACTTCTACGGCATCGTGGTGGAATGGAGCCATGCGTTTGATGACGCACCCATCCATCTCCCCTCAGCGGACCGGGCTTGGGTACAGCGAACCGACGGTGAGTATCGGTTCTACGACGACGAGGCCAGCCCGCTGCAGGGTCTGACGCTGATTCGGTGCGGCGGGCACTTCGACGGCAGTGCGGTTCTGCACTGGGGGCGCGGCGCCGGAGGTCGGGGTGCACTCCTATCCGGAGATACGATCCAGGTCGTCATGGACCGACGGTCGGTCAGCTTTATGCGGAGTTATCCGAACCTGATCCCGCTCGACCCGGCCACCATTCGGGACATTGAGGGGCGACTGGCGCCATATGAGTACGACCGCATCTATGGAGGCTGGTGGGGCCGCAACGTCTCTGCAGGTGCGGCTGCGGCGGTGGCCGCCTCTGCTGATCGCTACGTCCGCTACGCCGGAGGAGATGGCTGAACGAGCATCGAGATCGCTGACGTCTCACCGTCACCCTCACGCCCTCGGCGTGCCCATCGCACCGATCATTCCAGCGAACTCGCGGTACCAGGGTGCGATACTCGGGATGCAGACACAATCGACCAAGCTCGGGTCAGGAAGGAGGCAGCGATTCCGCGACTGATTCCAATCGATGGATGGAACGCGGCGTCGCCGCTGAAGGCTTTGCAGGTCGAACCGATGTCGGTTCAGGTGTTCTACACGAGGTCGAACTTCGGTGTGCCCCAGGTGAATATGGATTCCTGGCAGCTCACGGTCGGAGGACTTGTCAATGCTCCCAAGGTTTTCTCCCTCGACGATCTTCGAGGGCTCGGAGAGTCCACCTTGGTGGTGACCCTGGAGTGCGCAGGAAATGGCCGAACGCTGATGGAACCGGTCCCGGAGGGCACGCCGTGGCACCTTGGAGCCGTGAGCGTGGGCGAGTTCACCGGGGTGCCGCTGAGTCGCGTGCTCGAAGAGGTCCGATCTGACGCGGCCGCCACCGAGTTCGTGTTCACCGGCGCTGATCAGGGCGTGGTAGAGCCCGAGGGGAAGATCAACTATGCATTCAGCCTCGAAGCGGAAAGGGCGCTGACGGTAGGCCCCCTGCTGGTGTGGGGGATGAACGGCCGGCCGCTCGTTTCTGAGCATGGTGCCCCGCTCCGTCTGCTCGTTCCGGGCACTTACGGGATGAGCTCGGTGAAGTGGCTCACCACTATCACCGCCGTCGACGAACCGTTCACCGGGCACTTTCGCTTGAAATACCGATATTTCGAAGACTCCTCCGAAGCCGATGAGTCGCCGGTCGGACCAGTACGGGTGCGATCGCTGATTACGAGGCCCGAGGACGGAACGAACTCAGGTGAAGGGGTGGAGGTGGAAGGGGTGGCATGGTCGGGGCAAGGCAGGATCCTCTCCGTTGCCGTTCAGATCGACGATGGCGAGTGGTTTCAGGCTGAGCTAGGACCGAGTGGAGGGCGTTTTGCCCCCACTCCGTGGTCGGTTGATGCGTCGCTGACGCCAGGAACACACGTTATCGCAGCTCGGGCCACTGACGAGGCCGGCCAGGCCCAGCCGCTGGCGCCGGTCTGGAATCGCAGCGGATACGGCAACAACGTGGTACATCGCATTCGTGTCACCGTGGCGTAGCGCGACCTCGAGGCCAAGAGTCGGCGGATTTGGCGTGCGCGGTTCTGGCTCGTCGCACCGAGCGTCTGCAGCGTTTGGCCGGGGAAACCAACGGACTGTGTACGCTGCTGCGGTCGCAATCGAAGTGCTGTCGTCGTTAGGAGGCCGGTTATGTCTGAGTTCTTGCCTGCGTATCTGGGGGGAACCTCGGCGCTTACCACCGATGCTCTCGTGGGTGCATCCGAAGTGGAGCGACCCGACGTCTACGTCCCTGGGTCCGAGGAGCTCACCGAGGGTGAGATCCGGGTGTCGATCCTCGGCAGTGGGCTGCCGTGGGTGACCAAGAGCCAAGCCGCAGGATCGGTGCTGATCGAAGTGGGGAACCCGCAGCTGGATGTGCTCGTCTTTGATCTGGGGGCCGGGTCCCTGGCCAACTTCAGTGGGCTGAAGGTGCCGGTAGCGAGCCTGAAAAATGTGTTCCTCAGCCACCTACACGCCGACCACGTCGCCGACTACCTCACCCTGATGGGTAGCTACGTCAAGGCCGGTCGCCTCGATCCGGTCGAGGTATGGGGTGGAGCATCCGACGACCCGGCACGAGGTGTTGCAACGTTCGTGGAAGTCATCCAGCAGGCCTTGGCATGGGATCACGCCTCGATGGCCGGGTACGTGCCGATCACCGGTGCTGGGGCCACGGCCCACGAGGTGTCGTACGACAGCACCGAGGTGATCTATGAACGCAATGGGGTGAGCATCACTTCGTTCCCGGTGATCCATGCCCTCAACGGAGCGGTCGGCTTCCGGGTCGACTACGGCGGGCAATCTGTGGTGTTCTCCGGCGACACCAAGCCGACGATGACCCTGGTGGAAGCGGCGCAGGACTGCGACCTGCTCATCCACGAGACGTTCCTTCCCGCCGAGACCTTCGCAGAACTGATGAGCTTTCCGATCGAACAGGCGCGCATGGTCGTCAACGAAGCGCACACCCCCGCCAATGCCGCCGGGTTGGTGTTCGACATGGTGCAGCCGAAGATGGCGGCGATGTGGCACTGCCATGTCATCGACGGCTACATCGACCCCGTGTTCGACGGTGTGCGAGTCGCCTATTCGGGGCCGGCAACCCTGTGCCAGGACCTGACGGTCTTCAACGTCACCCCCGGTGCCGTGATCGCCCGTCAAGCTGTCGTCGACCCCGTGCAGCAAGCAGTCATCGGACCTTCCGATACCGAGCGGACTCTCGTTGAGCCGCTCCCTAGCCCCACCTGGTGGGCCGACGCAGCCATCGACTGGCAATCCAAGCTCCAATGGGGGACCGATCGCGAGCTGAGCTCGTAGAAGCGGGGACTCACCATCGAGCTGAGCGTCAGCCCACCACGCCGACCCCACCAACCGAAGTCTTCAACGGGTGTGTGACTCGATACGAGCCTGCCCAGCCCGTACATGGGTGTCGACGGTCACAACCCGAGGATTTGGGCCTTCTTCGCCGCGAATTCCTCATCGGTGAGGATCCCCCGCTCGTGGAGCTCCGCCAGCTTCTCCAGCTGATCGAGATCGCCCCCCGTCGAGGACACCGCTCCCGCTGTCGGCGACGCCTCACCGCCTACTTCTTGATCGGCAGCGGTGATGGCTTGCTTCTCGATGCCAAGCTGGTCCATCGCTTGTGCGAGCTCCTCGTCGGTAAGCTCTTCCGGGTCCGTCCCCGTGTGTTCTTGGACCCGGTCGGCATCGCGGGTGCTCATCTTGTAGGCGCCGAAGCCGACCAACCCTCCGACCAAAAGGACCCGGCG
>CAXMPL010000244.1:0-3590 GCA_964195125.1 uncultured Kiloniellales bacterium
CGCAGGTCGTTGAACAGCCACCAGTCCAGGCCGTAACCGATGGCGAACAGGACAGGCGCAATCACCCCAAGGGCGATCACAGGCCTGACTTCCCATACCGTGAACAGTGAGAACGTGGCAAGGGCACCGACCATGATGAACTCGCCGTGAGCGACGTTGAGCACGCGGCCGACGCCGTACTGGAGGCTCAGGCCTACCGCGATGAGCGCATAGAGACCGCCCAGGATCAGGCCGGTTACGAGGATGTCGGCAGCGCTATCGATGATCGTTGTTCTTTCGGAGTACCCCGTCACACGATGCCGGTTCCAGCCCGCCCGTGGACTGGAACCGGCACCTGTTGCTCGGCTACTGAATTGCTACCCGGCCGGCCACTCGGGCTTGGCGTAGATCGGTTCGGCGGTGCGGTCGTCCACCGGAGAGACGATCTCGAACTCACCGGCCTGCCATTGGCCGATCTGACCCGGGTAGACCGGATTGAACTGACCATCGAACTCGAAAGTTCCGATGATGGTGTTGAACGTCGTGGTGTCCATCGCCGCCTTGACGGCCTTCGGGTCGAGGGTGCCTGCCGCCTCGATGGCCTGCTCTAGGACCTGGCCGGTGGCGTAGCAAGCCGCTGAGGCCCACCGGTCCGGCTCGGCGCCGTGGAGGGCCACGTGCCGATCGTAGAACCCCTGTGCGTCCTCTGTGTCGATGCCCGGGTTCCACGCCCCTGTTCCGACGACGCCCTCTGCGGCGGGGCCGAATGCCTCCCGATACGCCGGGAACGCGACACCCACCGAAGCCATGAAGAGATCCGGATTGAACCCGATCTCGATCGCCTGTGCGGTCATTAGGAACGTCTCATCCGGGTACGAGAACGCCAGGAACGCATCCGGGTCGGCGTCCTGGGCGGTACGCAGCGTCTGTGACAGATCCACGGGGCCCAACGGATAGGTCTCCTCGAAGACGATCTCGATTCCGGCGTCGGTCAGCGCCGGCTTCACGAACTCGTTGAAATCGATCCCAAAGAGGTCATCGTGGTGGATGATCGCCACCGTGGTGACTCCCAGGTCTTCCAGCAGCTCCACCAGGGCTGCCCCCTGATCGAAGTACTGATTCAGCATGGTGTAGAAGTAGGGAAAATCGGCTGCTTGCTCGACCAGTTGCTTGGAACCGACCGTGCATCCCATCACCGGAGTCTCCGCATCGTTGATGAGGGGTGCAATGGCGAAGTTGAACGCCGTTCCCCATGGCGGGAAAATGAAGTGAACCTCATCCTCCTCGATCATCTGCTGGGTCAAGGCCACAGCCGTTGGGACGTCGCTGGTGTCGTCGACGCGCACGAACTCGACCGGGATTCGCTGGTCGTATTCGGCCACGTAGATGCCGCCGGCCGCGTTCACGTCCGCCGCCCACGTGTCATAGCTACTGACCTGCGTCGTCTCCGCCGGCCCGGCTACGGGGCCGGAGAGGGCGATCGGGTTGCCGATCAAGATCTTCTCCGGGGCGTCCATCGCCGCCTCGGTGGTCTCGGTTGCTGAGGTGGTCTCCGTGCTCGCCGCCGTTGTCGTCGGCGCCGCCGTGGTCGTTGTGGTGTCGTCGCTCGACTCGACACAGGCGGTCGCTACGAGTGCGACTACCAGCGCTAGGACAAACGGAGCAATCTTCTTCGTTCCGATCATGACAAGTGACTCCCTGCCGAGTGAGCGTCGACGCGCATCGCGTCAGCTGCTGCTGAACGAGTGCATCGTGTCGACCCCACTCCTCCTTTGGTCAGGCGCCGTTCCTGCGCCTAGCTTGGAGCGAGCGTACACGCCGAGAACCTGGCGTGCCGGGCGAGCCCCTGTTCATCTACAGTTGACAGCGCGGCCGTTGCCATACCAGGCTCGCCAGCGGTGTTGCCTACCGAAGAGGGAGACGAACGATGATCGCGGCCAAGCACAAGATGTTCATCGACGGCAAATGGGTTCCGGCCTCCAGCGGTGAGACCTTCGAGGACATGAATCCGTTCACCGGTGAGGTGTACGCACACGTCCCGGCGGGCACGGCCAAGGACGCCCAGCTGGCGGTCGAGGCGGCACAGCGCGCCTTCCCCGACTGGGCCGAGTCGCCACCGGGGTTGCGCAGGCAGATCTTCCTCAAGGCCGCCGATGTGATGGAGGCGCGCTCCGACGACCTGGTGAAGGCGATGATGGAGGAGGTCGGGGGGACGATCGGCATCTCGATGTTCCAGATGCACTTCGTTCCCGGGCTGTTCCGCCAGGCCGCCGCTGCGGCGTACGACGTCAAGGGCGAGACCATTCCCGCCGACCATGCCGACTCGTTCTTCATGGCGATCCGGCAGCCGGCAGGCGTCGTTGCCTGTTTCGCCCCGTACAACGTGCCCTACATCCTGGCCAGCCGGTCCTTTGCCCTGCCCATCGCCTACGGCAACACCGCGGTGCTCAAGCCGTCCGAGGACGCTCCGATGACCGGTGGCCTCCTGCTCGCCGAGATCTTCGAAGAGGCCGGGCTGCCTGCCGGGGTGCTCAATGTGATCACCAGCACCCGTGATGACGCCGCCGGCATCGGTGACGAGTTGATCGCGCATCCCGCGGTTCGGCGCATCTCCTTTACCGGCTCGACCGAGGTTGGCCGCATCATCGCCGAGAAGGCCGGGCGTCACCTCAAGCGCGCCGTGCTCGAGCTCGGCGGAAATGATCCGCTGATCATCCTGGCCGATGCCGACGTCGACTACGCCGTCGACGCCGCGGTGTGGGGCGCGTTCCTGCACCAGGGGCAGATCTGCATGTCCACCGAGCGCATCATCGTCGACAGGAAGATTGCCAAGGAGTTCACCGAGAAGTTGAAGGACCGTGCCTTGGCGATGCCGATGGGCGACCCGACCAACCCGGGAACGGCGGTTGGGCCACTGGTCAACCAGCGAGCCCTCGACAAGGTGCACGGCCAGGTCGAAGACGCCGTCGCCGGCGGTGCCGAGCTCGTGGCCGGTGGCCAGTTCGACAACCTGGTCTACCACCCCACCGTCGTGGCGGGGGTCAAGCCGGACATGCCGCTGTTCACCGAACAGACCTTCGGCCCCGTGGCCACGATCACCGTCGTCGACGGAGCCGAGGAGGCGCTGGCCGTCGCCAACGACTCCAAGTACGGGTTGTCTGCCGGGGTGCTGACCAACGACTTCATCAAGGCGCTGGACATCGCCTTGCGGCTGGAGACAGGCATGGTGCACATCGGTGACCAGACGGTCAACGACGAGCCCCAGGTGCCGTTCGGCGGCGTCAAGGGCAGCGGCTACGGCCGCTTCGGTGGCCAGGCGGCGCTCGACGAGTTCACCGAGCTTCGCTGGATCAACGTGCAGCGCAAACCGCGGACTTTCCCCTGAGCTAGCGCTCTCAGAGAGCCCAGTCCGAGCGGAGCAGGCTGAACAGCAGCAGGTCGTGGTAGCCGCCCTTCCAGAACCCGCGCTGGCGCAGCAGGCCTTCCCGCTGGAACCCGAGCTTGTCGAGGACTCGCACCGATGCCTCGTTGCCGACGGTCACATCGGCCTCGATCCGATTGAGGGCCATCTCGTCGAATCCGAACCCAAGCATCTCGTGCAACCCCTCGGT
>CAXMPL010000245.1:0-9816 GCA_964195125.1 uncultured Kiloniellales bacterium
AGTCGGGCGGTGATGATGCCGCCGCCGACGATGAGGGCACCGGCAAGCAGGAAGATGGCAACCGTTATGTAGTCGCCGAAATACTCATTCCGCACGCGCAGATGCCCTCTCAGAGTTCGGTCGGCCCGTAGGCCCTCGCCAGCGTCGATTCTACCGCACCCGCACGCGGTCCCAATTCATAGAGTCACGAGTCACGAGTCACGAGTCGCGAGACAGAGGGCCCACGACTCGCGACTCGCGATTGGGACTCGCTCGCCGGCGGCGAGCGGGTACCTTCTTTCCCATGCCTTCCATCACCGTTCCCGACTACTCCGGTGGGTCGCTGGTGAACCTTGTCGCCGAGCTCGAACATCGCCTCATCGGGTCGAGCCCGAGCCCGCGGCTGCACCCCCACCTGGGCGATCTGATCCCTATCGGTGACAGCTACGTCCTGTTTCTGTTCGATGGTCTCGGATCGATGCAGCTCAACCACCCGGCGGCGGCCGCCCTCACCACGTCGCAGCGGGCGACCATCGATGCCGTTTTCCCGGCGACGACGACAGCGAGTCTGGCAACGGTCGCCACCGGTCTCCCCCCGGCCCAGCACGGTCTGCTCGGCTACCAGCTCTGGCTTCCGGAGGTGGAGGCGGTGGTGAACACGATCAAATGGACCACGCTGTGGGGAGATCCCATCGACTACGAGACTGAAACCCTTCTTCCCGCCCCGAATCTGTGGGAGCGCCTGGCTGCGGAAGGACGGGAGCCAATCACCGTCCAACCGAGCAATTTCTCCGACACCCGATTGTCCGCCGCGCTGTATCGGGGATGTCGGTTCGAGCCGGCGTACACCGCGGAGGAGGTCGTCGAGGCCTCGGCCCAGGTCGCAGCAGAACCGGGACGGCTGATCTTTTCTTACCTTCCACACGTCGATTTCGCCGCCCACGTCCACGGGCAGGAGTCCACCGAGTATCAACAGGCGCTGGAATCGGTGGCCGACGCCTGGCACCACGCCATGCACCAGATTCCCGAAGGCGCTGTCGTAGTCGGCACCGGAGACCACGGCCACGCCGACTTCGAGCGCCAGGTGAGGATCCCGAAAGCCGACCACGCCGATCGGGTCTTCTACGGCGACGGCAGGGCGATGTTCGTGAAAGGCGACGGAGCCGCACTCGCAGAGTCGTTGCCGGCGACCTGGATCCCGTTGAACGAGATGGAAACGTGGTGGGGACCAGAACCGCGGCACGCCTCGTTCGACGCCCGCGCCCCAGACGGGGTGCTGATCGCCGACGACGACACCCTGTTGTTGCACCGCCACTCCGACGATCGCATGATCGGCAACCACGGGGCACTAACCGACGCCGAACGTCTGGTACCGCTGCTGGTACGTGACTAGTTACCTTTCGCAGACGAACCGGTTACCGCGGTTGTCCACCCGTTCTGGCGACGAGAGCACCAAGCCGAGCCCTTGGTGGCAGCGCGGGGCCGGTAAGGCCGCCATCGATCCTTTTGCACTATCGACGTAGTGCTAATAGGGTTCGATCGCAAGGGCCTGACTAGCTCGTAGGATCCGCCGATGCGTCGATTTGGTCTGATTGCTCTCGTCGTTGCGCTCGTCGTTTCTGCCTGTTCCACCGATACCGACACCCTCACCGTGTATTCGGGTCGCTCCGAGGAGCTCATCGGTCCGCTGATCCAGCAGTTCGAGGAGGAGTCCGGGATCGATGTTGCCGTCCGTTACGGCGGCAGCACCGAGATCGCCGCCACCCTGCTCGAAGAGGGTGACCGGAGCCCGGCGGACGTTGTCTTCACCCAGGACCCAGCGTCGATTGGGGCCGTCGCCCTCGAGGGCATGCTGGACCCTCTCCCCGACGCTCTGTTGAGCAGGGTGCCCGAACGGTTCTCCGATACAGACGGCCGCTGGGTAGGAGTGTCCGGGCGAGCACGCACGATCATATACGACACCACCCTGCTGACACCGGCCGACCTCCCAGCCACCGAAGACGGTCTCATCGGCTCCGAGTGGCAAGGACTGGTAGGCATCGCCCCCGCAAACGGCTCTTTCCTCGCCTTCGTCGCCGCCAAGATCCTCCTCGACGGAGAGGCGGCCACTCGGGCCTGGCTCGAAGGCATGGCGGCCAACGGCTCGCCTGCCTATTCGAATAACTCGTCGATCGTATCCGCAGTGGCAGACGGGCAGCTCGACAGCGGGCTGGTAAACCACTACTACCTGCTGCGTAGGTTGAAGGAGCAGCCGGAGACCTCGGCCGCCAACTACTTTTTCCCCGAGCCCACCGCAGGGTCGCTGGTGATGCCGGCCGGCGTCGGCATCTTGAGCGCGACCAATAAGCGCGAAGCTGCAGAGGCGTTCGTCGCCTTCTTACTTTCCGAGCGCTCTCAGCGATACTTCGCTTCCGAGACCTTCGAATACCCTCTGATTCCAGGCGTCCCGGCAAACAATGCGCTACCGCCGATCGGGGACGTACCGACGCCCGAGATCGACCTATCCGAGTTGGCGACCGTGCTTGATCGCGCCACCGACCTCGTTACACAGGCCGGGCTGCTGTGACCGTACAGGCACCCTGGGGACCCGAGCCCGCGGTCAAAGTCGTCGGCGCAACCGAGGCAGCACCCCCCCAATCCAGGACGGGCCGGAAGGCACCGTGGTGGATGTGGGTGGCGGGAGTGCTCATCGTGCTCCCACTGGTCTTACCGTTAGTGTTTCTCTTCTTCCGGGTCCTGGGCGCCTCGGACGCCGCCCTGGACATTCTCTTCGACCTCCGCACCGCCGAGCTGGCGCTCCGATCCACGGTGCTCACCGTGTTGGTCACCGCTACGGCCGTGGCCGTTGGAGTCGCCGCCGCCTGGGTGATCAGCAGCACCGAAGTGCCGGGAAGAAAAGCCTGGGGGGTGCTTGTCCCACTCCCGCTTGTCATCCCGTCCTATGTATTGGCCCTGTCGTTTCTGGCCGCTTCCGGGCCGCGCGGAACACTGGCCACCGTGACCGGCTGGGATGTCCCGGTCCTCGATGGGCTGCCAGGCGCTTGGCTGGCCCTGACGCTCTCCACCTTTCCCTTTGTGTATCTGATGGTGCTTGCCGCGCTCCGCCGGCTCGACCCTGCCCTCGAAGATGCAGCTCGCGGGCTTGGAGCATCGCGGTGGCGCAGCTTCTGGACCGTCACTCTCCCCCAACTCCGGCCGGCGATCGGTGCCGGAGCGCTGCTCGCCGCCCTCTACACCCTCTCCGACTTCGGCGCGGTGTCGCTGATGCGATACGCCGCGTTCACCACCGCCATCTACGCCCAATACGCGGGCAGGATCGATCGCACCCCCGCAGCCGTGCTCTCGGTTCTGCTGATTCTGATCGCGCTTGTCATCATCTGGGCAGAGCAGCGCACCAGAGGCAATGCGGCGTATCACACCAGCCGGCCCGCCAGGCGTCGCAGCCGGCAGCGACTTTCGACCGGAGAGCGGATTGCCGCTCTTGGGTTCCTCGTATCGGTGGTGACGCTCGGCGTTGTCATCCCAGTTGTGGTGCTGACCACATGGGCCTGGCGGGGAGCGAGGGTCGGGGAAACAGTCACGATCGACTGGGGCGCCGTGGGTGGCTCGCTTGTGGGGTCGTCGCTGGCTGCAATCCTTGCAATGGCCGCCGCCATACCGATTGTGGTGCTCACCGTCCGCTACCGGGGCCGCGCCTCTGGCTGGCTGGAGCGGACCGTGTTCGTCACCTTCTCGCTGCCGCACATCACCGTGGCGCTCGCCGTCGTGTTCTTCGCCGTCCGCTATCTGGGACCGCTGTATCAGAGCCTGACGCTGCTCGTCGTCGTTTATGCATCGATTTTCCTTGCCCAGGCGACGGGAGCAACGAGAGCGTCGATGCTGCAGGTCAACCCGAGCGTCGAGGAGGCGTCGCGCAGCCTGGGAAGGGGGCCTCTGCAGACGCTTCGCTCGGTAACTGTCCCGCTCATCCGGCCCGGGCTCCTCGCGGGCGGTGCCCTAGTGTTTCTCACCACAATGAAGGAGCTACCGGCGACGCTGCTGCTTAGGCCGACCGGATTCGATACGCTCGCGGTCAGGATCTGGTCGGCAGCCAACGAGCTGTTCTATGCACGAGCCGCCGCGTCGGCGCTCGTGCTGTTGGGGCTTTCGGCGATCCCTCTTTACTTCCTCGTGCTGAGCACCAAGGAATCCTCCGAATGACCGAAGCCCTCCCAGCGATCGAATGCCGCGGGCTGTTCGAGACATACGGAGACACGGTGGCGCTCGACGACTTCAGTCTCGTGGTCGGCAAGGGAGAGGTGGTCAGCCTGGTCGGCCCTTCCGGGTGCGGGAAGACCACGGCGTTGCGTGCCATCGCAGGGTTCGAGCCGCCCGATGCGGGCTCGGTGTCGATCGGAGGTCGGACCGTCTTTAGCGAGGGTGTCGACGTGGCGCCCGAAAAGCGCAGGGTTGGGATGGTGTTCCAGGAGTACGCGCTGTTCCCCCATATGACCGTCGCCGACAACGTCGGGTACGGAGTCACCGAGGAGGACCGCGTCGAACGCGTTGGCGAAGTCCTCGACCTTGTCGGATTGACCGGGATGGACCACCGCCTCCCCAGCGAGCTCTCCGGAGGAGAGCAGCAGCGGGTGGCCCTGGCCCGCGCCCTGGCGCCGCGGCCGGAGGTGGTATTGCTCGACGAACCGTTCTCGAACCTCGACGCACCTCATCGTGATCGGATGCGCAGAGACGTACGCCGGATCCTGCGCGACGCCGGTGCCACTGCCGTGTTCGTCACCCACGATCAGTCCGAGGCGCTCGCCATTGCCGACACCGTTGCGGTGATGCGTGACGGTCACGTCGTCCAGGTGGGCAGCCCGCTCGACGTCTACCAGCGACCCGCTGACCCGTGGGTGGCGTCTTTCCTCGGGGAGAGTCTGGCGGTCGAAGGAATAGCCGAAAACGGTGTGGTCAAGACCGACCTTGGAAGCTTTCCGGTCGACGGATCCGTCGAGGGACCCGTGCGGGTGATCATCCGCCCCGAGTGGATCGTCGCTACACCTGCTGCCAACGGCGAGGCAACGGTCATCGACCTCGAGTACTACGGCCACGACCAGATGCTGGTGCTGGAGCTTGCCGAGGGGAGACGGGTGCAGGCGCGGGTGGGGCGACGACCCGTGCTCGAACGTGGGGATCGCGTGGATCTGGAATTCCAAGAGGCTGTGGTGTTTCCTACGGACTAGTCCGGTCCAACCCGTCGCTCGTGTCAAAATGGCTCAACTTCTCGGGAGACGACCGGTCCAACCCGTCGCTCGTGTCTAGGTACTCACTGAGTGAAACTCCAGACACGTACGACGGATCATGCGTCGGTTTGTGGGGGATCGTCGTCGTCCGAATCGGGGTCGGTCATCACCCCGGTTACGCGATCGGTCAACGATGCCTGGGCAGCCACGGCGGCCGAACCCTCTGGTGCCAGCGGGTACTCCCACCCCTCGGGGATCTCGTCTTCCTCGACGATCATGGCTTCGGGCAACACCTCCCGCTCGCGCTCACGCGCCTCTCTGATCCGCCAGCCACCGAGTACCCATCCGCCGATACCCCAAATCAGAGCGATCAGGTAGAGCAGGGCGCCGACCACGGGGATGATCCAGATCCCGAACCGCCACAGCACCGCTCCGATCGCGAATGCACCGAACAGCCCCGGCTTCCGTTTGAGCCGACGGAACAGCAGGTCTGCGCCAGCCGTCACCCATGGGATCGGACCAAAAATGAGGCCGAGCAACATGGCGAACAGAACCAGGGCGGCGAGCGGAAGGCCGACCAGCGTGGCTGCCAGCAGGATGACCACGATCGGGCCGGCGAGCACAACACCCATGCCGATCAGCAGACTCTTGATCGGGTTGGACGAGATGGCAGCCACCGCCGCCTCGCCGGTGGAGCGGAACAGCCAGAACGCCAGGAAACCGGCAACGATGAAGCCGAGGAACCCGATGATGTTGGCCAGCGTCAACAGCAAGCCGTAGAAGAAGTTGGACTGGGCGGGGAGGACGAATACCCCACCGGCGATCTCGGCATCGGACGAGATCGAGGCATCGTTGGCCGATCGGTAAAGCACGTCTCCGCCCACCTCCGCCGATGCTCCGATGGTCAGGAACTCGACGGCAATATCGACGTCGCGCCCGATGCTGCCGTCGATACCGGCGGTGATCATGCGACCCCGCACGTCTCGTCCCACCGACCCGTCCGCTGCGAACACCCCGCCGAAGTAGATCACGTCCGACCCAACGCTTCCGCTATCTCCGATGCTGAGCCGGGCCCCGGTGACCAGCGTGTCTCCATCGACGGTGCCGTCGATCACGACAGAAGGTGATGCGCTCCGCAGCGATCCTCCGATGACTCCGCCCGCTTCGACCCGGACCGTGCCTGAGGTCATGGCGATGACGCTGCCGGTGACAGTGCCGGAGATGGTCAGGTCACCGGTGATGATGGTCAGATCGCCGTCGATGAGTCCCTCCACCCGGCCGGATGTAGAGGCCACATAGACGTCTTCTTCGATCGGATTGTCTTCCTCGACGATGAAGATCTCGGCCGTGATCACCGAAGGCGACACCGTTGCGGTCAGCGCAGGAATGGTCAGCGCCACCGCAAAAAAAGACACCGCAAAGTACCGGTGCGAGGCGTTGGAGCGCGCACCGATAGGTGACCGGTCGCCTCGACGGAAGTGGAGCCATTTTCCCCGCTCTCGGCTACGGCCCGCTCGGGCCATAGCTCCGCGAAGACGGAGCCTCTTAGAGCGGAAGGGCTTCACGGGCTAGGTCCAGGAGTGGCCACGGCAACAATCCAAGCAGAACCGTGGTCACGGCTGCCACAGTCAGCACCAACGCCGTCGTCGGCGGAACGACCACGTCCTCCACCCCGGCAGGATCCTCTAAGAACATCACCGCAGCCAACCGGAAATAGACGTAGAGACCGACAATGGTCGTCATCAAGGCCAGGATCATCAACCACAGATACCCGGCATCTGTGGCGGCGGTGAACACCGTGATTTTGGCCACAAAACCCGTGGTGAACGGGATGCCTGCCAGGGCCAGCAGCATGATCAGCATCGCCCAGGCCAACACCGGCGCCCGTGAGGACAGACCGGACCAGTCGGCAAGCGGGCTTCTCCCGCTCCGCGACCCGGAAACGACCGCGACCACGGCAAACACCGCGATGACTGTGAGGGCATAGGTCGTTACGTAGAACCACATCGAGCCGATCCCGTCGCTCCCGGCAAGGAAGGCCATGAGAATGTACCCGGCGTGGGCGACGCCCGAGTAGGCGAGGATGCGCTTTACATCGTCTTGCACCGCGGCGAGCACGGTCCCGATAATCATCGACACCCCGGCGATGATGGCCAGCGCTGGCGCCCAGTCGTCGATCTGGCTGGGAAGTGCGGAGAACAGGATTCGACCGAGGGCGGCGAACCCGGCGATCTTGACCCCGGCGGCCATTAGCCCGACGATGCCGCTCGGGGCCCCCTGGTAGACGTCTGGGGCCCACTGGTGGAACGGCGCCGCCGTAACCTTGAACGACATCCCGACGATGACAAGCCCCATCGCCAGCAGGAGAATCGCTGGCTCGGCGACGATGTTCTCCGCCAGGAACTGGCGCATGCTCCCCGCCCCGTAGAACGCGGTCGAACCGGTGGCGGCGAACAGAAGCGCAGCCCCGTAGACGAAGATCACCGATGCCAGCGATCCGAGCAGAAAATATTTGACTGCTGCCTCGTCGGCGTTGGCGCGCTCCCTGGTGAATCCGGCCAGAACGTAGAGCGCGATAGAAGCGGTCTCCAGACCGATGAACAGCATGATCATGTTGGCGGACGCAGTCATCATGTGCAGACCGGCCACGGCGAGCAGGACCAGCGTCAGGAACTCCGCCCCGCGCGCCCCCAGGGTCAGCACGAGGCGCCAGGCGACGGCAAGGCCGAGCATGGCGACGATGAAGATCACCACGCCGGCAAACGCCGAGTAGTGATCCATCACGACCATGGGCAGGCGTGGGACCGGCACACCTTGCGCCGAGAAGTACAGGTTGTCTGCTCCGTCTTCCAGCGCCTGCCATTGCAGTACTGAGGCGATCGCGGCTGCGGCCAGCGCAGCCAGAGCAACGATTCCCCCCTCGCGATACGGCCGTTCCAGGAGGACGAGGAGCAGGATCACGATGAGTGCTCCTGCGAGCAGGATGACCTCAGGAGCGATGGGCAGCAGGGCAGCGTTGTTCATCCTGCTCCCTCGTCGATGGTGCTGCCGTACTCGGGGACCTCGTAGCTTGTGGTGGCTTCGATGCGTTCCAGGATCAGATCGACCGAGGGCTGGATTCGGTCGAGGATCGGCCTGGGATAGATGCCAATAGCGAGCACGATCAAGATCAGGGGAACGATGATGGCGATCTCGCGCAGGCCGAGATCGTGCAAGCTCTCGTTTGCGGAGTTGGTGATCGGTCCTGTGAACACCCGCTCGTAGCCCCACAACATGTACACGGCGGCGAGGATCACGCCGCTGGCAGCGATGATCGCCAGCACAGGAAGGGTGAGGTAGCTGCCGACGAGCACGGCGAGCTCTCCAACGAAGCCGGACAACCCGGGAAGGCCGATCGAGGCGAAGGCCATGTACAGGAAGAACCCGGCGTAGATGGGCATGACGGCGGCGATCCCGCCGTAGTCGTCGATCAGTCGGGTGTGGCGCCGGTCGTACAGCATCCCGACGAGCAGGAA
This sequence comes from uncultured Kiloniellales bacterium, assembly GCA_964195125.1. Taxonomy (GTDB): domain Bacteria; phylum Actinomycetota; class Acidimicrobiia; order Spongiisociales; family UBA5794; genus JACZST01. The sequence continues at coordinate 8,717 of CAXMPL010000245.1, forward strand.
CAGGGCCCCCGTCACCAACCCGTGGCTGATCATCACGAACACCCCACCGGTGAGGCCCTGGCTGGTGAGGGCGAACAGGCCAAGGATGACGAAGCCCATATGGCTCACCGAGGAATAGGCGACGAGGCGTTTGATGTCGGGCTGGACGATGGCGACCACGGCGCCGTAGACGATGGCGATCACCCCGAGCACGGCGAGCACCCGAGCGAGATCGACGGTGGCCTCTGGAAACAGAGTCATGTTGAACCGGAGGAAGCCGTAGCCACCCATCTTGAGCAGGACCCCGGCCAGGATGACCGATGCTGCGGTCGGTGCTTCGGTATGGGCGTCCGGCAGCCAGGTGTGAAACGGCACGATCGGGACCTTTATGGCAAAGGCGATGCCAAACGCCAGAAACAGCCACAACTGGGTGGTCGACGACAGTTCGACGTCGAGCATCATCCGGATGTCGAAGCTGCTCAGTTGGTCGACGAGGTCGCCGGTGAACAGGGCAAGCACGATGATGCCGCCGAGCAGGAAGACCGACCCGGCGCCGGTGAACAGGACAAACTTGAGCGAGGCGTAGCGGCGGTTCTCCGATCCCCAGATCCCGATCAGCAGGTACATCGGAACCAGCACGATCTCGAAAAAGGCAAAGAAGAGCAGCAGATCGAGCGCCAGGAACACTCCGAGAAGGCCGGTCTCCAGGATCAGCATCGCCACCAGGTACGACTTGGTGCGATCGGTGATCGCGGTGGATGCGGCCAGTGCCAGCGGAAACAGCAGGGCGGTGAGCACCACAAGCCACAGCGAAATGCCGTCTATACCGAGACGCCACCCGACGCCAAGCGATTCAGAGAAGGTGTGATCGGTGACGAATTGGAAGGACGGATCGCCGACCGTGAAATTCGCCGCGACCCACAGCGAGGCGACCAGCGGCGGGATGCTCACCGCCAATCCGAGCGGGAACAGAAGCTCGGATCGGTGCCTGGGGACCAGGGCAACCGCGACGGCGCCGATTAGCGGCAGGAGGATGAGGGTGGGTAGCACCATCAGAAGAGCCCTCCGCTGAGGAGCAGCCACAGGAGGAGCCCGAGCGCCCCTGCGGCCATCACCGCCCC
>CAXMPL010000246.1:0-3193 GCA_964195125.1 uncultured Kiloniellales bacterium
CCCGGGTTCGATTCCCGGCGTCGCCTCCACTGTCGAGGCCTGAGATCTTCGCAGATGCTATCGATCGTAGAGGATGCTGCTTGGCGTTGGCTCCTTGCCAGTTTGTAGTCGTCCCGTTCACGTTCTGTCACGACCAAACCGGTCGCCGGACCCTTGCGCTGAGAGTGATCAGCCGAGGTGAACGTCATTCTGAGAGGGTCGCCTGGGGGAGCGTTGCAGGCCACAAGCAGTGGCAGCGCCGACCCCCCCAGTGCCCACCGGTGTGAGGTGGCCCACGAGAATTGCGAGCGGCTCGTCCGTATGACGCAGGGCACTCGAAGTCCACGCCGCTAGGTCTGAGTGAGACCGTCGATCAGTCCCTTAGCGGCGACGTCGTAGGCCGTTGATGTGCCCCTGGCGTGGGCCGCGGCGTACTCGTCTGGATCCATTTCCGCTTGGAGCGTGGTGAGGGCGGCAGTAGCTCCTTCGCCGATCGTCTCGGCTGCGGTCAACAGCGTTTGGGCACTGCCCGGATCGGCGACAACGGTGGCGTTCAGCTCGACTGCGTCGACCTGGCGACCTGTTAGCGCCCGCACCGTCGCGATCTTGGCGATCATGCCGAGCATTTCCCGAAGCATCCGCATTTGTTCCGCGGCGGCGAGGCTCTCGGTGAACGCCATCTCAGCTGCTTTGAGGCTCCCCACGGCGACATGGGCTTCGCCCAGGCTGTGAAGGCCGAACTGCATTCCGCGCGTGTGGCCGAGCTCCCGCGTCATTTCCACGGATCTGCTGAACAGGTCGACCGCATCCTCGAGTCGGCCTTCTCGGGTGGCGATTCTCGCCTGGTGCCCAAAGTTGAACGAAAGAAAGAACCGATCGCCGTGTTGGCTCAACATCTCGAATTCCTCGTCGAGGAATCGTTTGCCCATGGCCACATCGCCGCTAATGATCAACGCTGCCGCCTTCCAGCCCAGGTGCACGCCGGTCCAGAAGGGACGGTCCATCGCGTTACCCAAAGCGATCGCTTCCTCGCACTCCATGATGATCGCCTCGAACATGCGCAGATAGACCAGAGCGATAAAGCGGGTATTGAATGCCACGAGCAGGGCGTCACCGTCGTCGGCGGAGCGCAGGATTTCGATGGCGCGTTCCGAGGAGGCTGCACCGGCTTCTGCCTGCCCGACCAGCGGGAGGAACCAGGATTGCACCGCAGTCGCGAGCGCCCTAGTCGTAACCGTCGCCTCGTCGATAGCGTGCTCGTCGAAGGCATCAAGCGCCTCGTCGAACAGTTCAAGCGCTGGCGGGTACCACCCTCGAATCTCATAGACCACCCACAATCCACCGATGAGTCGTCTGGCTCCGGCTGCGTTGTTGGTGGCGAGGTAGTGGCGCCACGCCAGTCGGACATTGTCAAGGTCCCCTTCGATGATCGACACCGTTTGCCTCTGTTCGCCCTGCTCGAACAGCGCCCAGGCTTCCTCAACGAGCGTGCCGTAGAAGGCGGCGTGTGCCTCGACGAGCTCCTCTGCCACTTCGGGGTCCCGGCGCAGCTCCTCCTCGGCGTACTCGCGGAGCAGCTCGTGGACTCTGAAGCGGCCAGTCTCAGGGCTCGGCGCCACCAGGGACCTGCCACCCAGCGTGGCGAGGTCGCGAAGCGATGCCCCAGCCACCGCCTCGGCAGCCTCACGAGTGAAGCCACCGCGAAAGATCGACAGTGCAGCAAAGACCGTCTGCTCGTCCGTGCCGAGGAGACTCCACGAATAGTCGAACACGGCGCGAACACTCCGCTGGCGATCCGGGACATCGCCGAGGTCGGACTCGAGAAAGTCGAGGCTTTTCGCGATCTCGGCTGCGATGTCGGCGACCGACAGCGTGTCCGTCCACGCGGCGGCAAGCAGAATGCCAAGTGGCACGCCGCCGGTGAGGCGCAGAATCTCGCTGAGGGGCTCCAGATCGTCGGTCTGCACGGCGAATCCCGAGTTGGCCCGACGCGCCGCATCGATGAACAGCCGGGCACCGCTTGCCTGCTCGGCCTGGTCGAGTGTGACCAGCGTGGTTTCCAACCCGGCCAGCGTGAACACGGTCTCTCCGCTGAGATTCAGCTTGGACCGGCTCGTCGCCAGCACGGTGATCCCGGGAGCTCCCTGCAGGATCTTCGAGATGATCCCAGCACCGTCGAGCAAGTGCTCGAAGTTGTCGAAGACGAGGAGCTGACGTTTGTTGGCGAGATAGGTGAGCAGCTGGGTCTGGACGTCCTCGACCGACGAGAATCCCAGCCCGATCGACTCGGCCACATCCAGAACGATCTCGTCGCTGGAGCCGATGTCGGCGAGTCCGATGAAGAACACGCCGTCCGCATATCCTGCGGTCGCTTCTGCCGCCACCTGCAGGGCGAGCCGTGTCTTACCGACACCGCCGGGCGCCAACACCGTGACCAGCCGGGCTTCATCGAGAAGATTGCCGATATCGGCGAGCTCGCTCTCCCTGCCGACGAACTCGGTCACCTGTTGGGGGAGGTTGTTGGGAACCGCATTGAGCGATGCCAGTGGTGGAAAGCGGTCGTCGAGGCCTTCGATATCGACCTGGTAGACCTGCTCTGGCTCGGTCAGGTCCTTGAGCCCGTGTCTCCCCATGTCACGGAGTGACACCCCCGGCGGCAGGTCGTGGCCGAGCAGCTCGTAGGTGGCGCCCGACAGGACCGTCTGGCCGCCATGGGCGATCGCCCTCAGCCGAGCGGCCCTGTTGACCGCGGAGCCGTAGTAATCGCCCATCCGGAGGTCGGCGGGACCGGTATGTACCGACGCACGGACCCGGAGCGGCTGCGGGGTTGCCCAATCGACGGCGTCGAGGCGTCGCTGCATCTCGGTGGCGCCGGCCACGGCGTCTGCCGCCGAGGCGAACACGATGAACCTGCTGTCGCCCTCGCCCCGAGGCCGCACCGGAACACCGGTGTGCGCCGACGCGGCTCCCTCGATGGCCTCGTCGTGTTGGCGCAACGCTTCCATCATCGAATCGGGCGCTTCCTCCCAGAGACGGGTACTGCCCTCGACGTCGGTGAACAAGAACGTGACCACGCCCTCAGGAAGATCTCCCATGAAAAGAAGACTACTTTTTTGACCGACCCGGCCCCGGCGAGGATGCCGCCCCTCATCGTGGCCGCACCGCGCGGTCGCACATAACGCGCAGGACGATCGTGGTCATCGTGCATCATGAG
>CAXMPL010000247.1:0-2315 GCA_964195125.1 uncultured Kiloniellales bacterium
CGGGCGGTGGCCGGACGCGGAGCCGCCGGGTGGGGTACGCTCATCGCCATCGTGCGATGCCCATACTGCGACACCGAAGACACCCGCGTTATCGACTCGCGTCCTGCCGAGGAGGGCCGGGCGATTCGGCGACGTCGCCAATGTGCTGTTTGCGGGCAGCGGTTTACCACTTTCGAGCGGGCCTCGGTCGTCGTCACCGTGGTGAAGCGTGATCAAAGCAGTCAGCCATACGATTCCGAGAAGGTGCGACGCGGTCTCGAAGCGGCTCTTGCCGACCGGCCGGGAGCGGAGGAAGCGGTCGAGTCGGTTGTCGCCGAGATCGACGCCTGGGCACGATCCGGATCGGCGGTGGTTTCCAGCGAAGAAATCGGTCGCCAGATCCTCGATGCCCTACGCGACCTCGACGAAGTCGCCTACCTGCGTTTCGCGTCCGTGTACAAGGGTTTCCAGGGAGCAAGTGACTTCGAGCGTGAGGTTGCTGCCCTCGATAGAGAGTCGTAGTCGGCTAACGCGGCGCAGTGTCGATGGCGGCCTCGAGCTCGGCCGCAAGAACGACGATCACCCCATCGAGTTCGGTCCGCATATCACCGAGCGCGGTGTGGAGGCGCGAATCGACGGTGCGGCGGGCGGCCGCTAGGTCGGCAGCCAGCGCGCCGGCCCGTTCACGATCCCCCTGGCGCAGCGCGTCGAGATATTCGAGTTGCCAGGTCGGGTAGCGCTGCGAAGCGACGGTTGCTGCATCAGCCACGACGACAAAGAGTGCATCCTGTGGCAGATCGGCAATGAGACGCCCGGTATCGGCGAGGTCCTCTGCAAGTGCGAGGCTGAGATCGGTGATGGCGTCATCCGATGCATCGACGGGGAGACCGTCGATGGCAAAAAGGGCTTCGATCGATGTGCGGTAGGTAAACCCGATCCCAATCCGACCGGCGAGATCGCGACCGGTGGCGCCAAGAATGGTCATCGCCTCTCGTGTCGGCTCGAGGGAATCGAACCCGTCCCTTGGGACAAGCGGGAGGGTCGCCGGCATGGGAGTGGTCGCCACGGCGATTGCCCTGCCACTCACCGAACTGAGCGCGGCGATTGCCTCCGGCGCTGCGGATATCGCTTCTGGAGAGGCGGCGGGATCGGTGAGGTCGGCCAGAGCTTGCTGGGTGCTCGGTAGCTCGTTGTGCATTTCAACCATCGCATTGCGGTGCTGGGATGCCACCTGCGCCGCCTCCTGGTCGGAAGCCCTCGGCAGCAGGTAGGTGCCGGCTCCTAAGGCTCCAACGAGGATCAGCAGGAGTGGACCAGTGATCCACCACACCCGCCGTCTGCGGGGACCGTCTTCGGCGCCGCCGCCGGGGGCGAGGGGTACGAGTTTACCGTTTGGGGTGGGTTCCACCAGAAGAGCACCGTTGACCGCAGCCGAGGCCGCCCCCGCGCTCATCGTCGTGCTGTCGTCGGCAGCAGGTGGAGGCACGAGAGACTCGAGCGTGGCGTAGGTGGCAGTCGAATCCAGCTCGGGTTCGATTACCCCGATCAGCTCGAGGAACCAGCGCCCGTCGTTCCCAGGGAGCGCGCTCGATTCGGAGCGTCTGGCCATGGCGCCCAAGATACCGGTGATGGCTTCGGAGTTGGCGTCTCTCCGTGGATACCATCGCGCAGCCAGGCGGAAGGGCGACGCAGTGGAGATCCTGATCCAGCAACTCGACGGCGACCTGCCGCTCCCTGGCGTCGTCCATCAGGGCGACGCAGGGGTCGATCTACGGGCGAGAGTAGATGCCGCACTCGACCGCGGCGCTCGAGCGACGATTCCGACCGGCATCGCCGTTGCCATACCCGAGGGCTTCGCCGGTCTGGTCGTTCCCCGTAGCGGGCTGGCGGCCCGCCACGGCATCTCCGTGGTTAACGGCCCCGGGCTTATCGACGCCGGATATCGCGGCGAGGTGCAAGTCGTTTTGGTCAACCTGGGAGAGGAGCCTTTTGCCGTTGTCCGTGGCGATCGGATCGCTCAACTTGTCGTGGTCCCCGTCGTTACCCAGGAGTTCACGGTCGTCGATGAACTGCCGGTGAGTCCGCGGGGGGTTGGTGGCTTCGGCTCGACCGGCACATAGTTGTTCGGAATTCGCCGTGGTAGCCTCAGCGCGTCTGCGGACGTAGCTCAGCTGGTAGAGCGCAACCTTGCCAAGGTTGAGGTCGCCGGTTCGATCCCGGTCGTCCGCTCCGAGGGCGGTCTGCCGACCGCCCTCTTGTCTCGGCGACGTGGCCGAGTGGCTAGGCAAGGGTCTGCAAAACCCTCTACCCGGGTTCGATTCCCGGCGTCGCCTCCA
>CAXMPL010000248.1:0-26007 GCA_964195125.1 uncultured Kiloniellales bacterium
ACTCGACGCTCGTGTTCGCCTCCCGGTTGTGGTGGCCGGCTTTGGACGTCCAGATCTTGCAAGCGGTCCTGGTCACGATATCCGTGGCGTTCGGTGCTGCGCTGTTGTCCTGGATCAGACGTGAGTTCGAGCACCGCGAGAAGCGCCACAGAAACCTCTTCGAGCACGCCCCCGTGTCGCTGTGGGAAGAGGATTTCTCCTTAGTCGGTCAGGCACTGCAGCGGTTGAGAGACGACGGCGTGGAAGATCTCGAAGAGTACCTCGATATCCACCAGGGGGAGGTTCGTCGCCTCGCCTCCCTCGTCTGCGTCACCGATGCCAACCAGGCCGCGGTCAGCCTGACCACGCGACCGACCCGCGCCGAGCTCCTCGGCGCACTCAACGGAGACAGGCTGTCCGACGGTGCGTCCGAGGCGCTGATTCCACAGTTCAAGGCAATCTGGAACGACGAAGAAACCGTTGCCACCGATCTGATCGGAGACCTCGGCATCTCCGATATTCCGATCGAGGCCCTCCTGGTTTGGAGCGCCCCACGGGTCGAAGGCGCACTCGATCTGACCAACGTGATCGTGGCAATCGTGGACATCACCCACCAGCGCGACGTGGAGCGCAAGCTGCACGAGCTGATCCGGGCAAAGGATCAATTCGTTGCCACCGTATCGCACGAGCTTCGCACACCACTCACCGCCATCGTCGGCATCTCCGAAGAACTGCGTAGTGCAAACGGGACGTTCTCTGAAAACGAGAAACAAGAGCTGATCGCGATCATCGCCGAGCAGAGTCTCGACGTGTCCCGCATCGTGGACGACCTGCTGGTGGCAGCCCGCACCGACACCGGTGGACTCGAGTTCATCTCGCAGCCGGTAGACCTTGCCGGGGAGGTTGCCGCGGTGCTTCGATCCGTCCGCTATACGATCCCGATCGAGGCCGCCGACGAGATCGATCCTGTGCTTGCCGACCCCACCCGCATTCGACAGATTGTTCGCAACCTCCTCACCAACGCCGTCCGATACGGCGGACCTTCGATACGAGTAGTCGTAACCGAGGCAGGAGATCACACAACGCTCGAGGTCCGAGACAACGGCAGCCCGCTCCCGCGACAGCTTCGCGCAACCATTTTCGAGCCGTACTTCCGAGCCAGCCGGCGATCCGGAGCGACCGGCTCGGTCGGCCTCGGACTCACCGTCTCTCGCCAGCTCGCCCATCACATGGGCGGAGATCTCACCTACGACCACGACGGGTCGGAAACGGTGTTCACCCTCACCCTGGAGAAGGCGCCGGCCAGGGCCGGTCACCAGTCACCGGTCACCGGTCATCGGTCAACACAGTCGGGACCTGGCCTCTAGAACCTCGGAGCTGGGACCAGCAACTGGGAACTCGTCTCCGGTCGTCGGGCCACGGGGACTGCGACTCGCCAGTCACGACTCGCGACTCACGACTCACGACTCGTTACCGTTCCGAGCATGATCCAGTTCCAGCGTTGGGCCAGAGATCAATTCGCCTCGCGAGGCGCGGCCGCGTTTTTGACCGCGGCGCTCGTCGTCGGCGTGCTGGTCGGGCTCGGGGCCGCGCTGTTGGTGTGGGCGATCGCGGTCGTGTTCTCAGGGTTCCGATCGGTCGACGACGCCCTCGGCTGGGGGAGATGGCTCTTCCTCGTCTCCATCCCGATCGGCCTGCTGATCTCGTGGTCGCTCAATCGGTGGTTCGGGCCCGGGGTCGCCAGCGGCGGTGTCACCGAGACGATCGTGGCCACCAGTCTGCACGGCGGTTATCTCCCTACCAGGTTGATCCCCGCGAAGATCGCAGCAACCGCCGCCACCCTCGGCCTTGGCGGGTCGGGTGGGCGAGAAGGACCGATCGCCCTGATCGGTGGCACAATCGGGTCTTCCTTCGCCCGTTACACCGGGTTCGGCCACGACCAGATCCAGAGCCTGGTGGCCGCCGGCGCCGGCGCCGGGGTTGGTGCCTCCTTCAACGCTCCCATCGCCGGGATGCTGTTCGCCATGGAGGTGGTCCTCCGCTCCTTCTCGGTTCGCCATCTCAATGCGATTGTCATTACCTCGGTGATGGCGGCGGTGGTCACTCAGCAGCTGGTTGGTGAAGAACGGCTGCTGACGTCCCCGGCGTACGACCTTGCCGACCCGTTGCAGCTATTGCTCTATGCGGCGCTCGCCGTCGTCGCCGTCCTCTTCGGGGTCGCCTTCATCAAGGTTCTTGCTTCGACAAGCGCATTTCGCCTCCCTCGCCGCCTACCGGGATGGATACTTCCAATCGGCGCTGGCATTCTCATCGGAACCATCGGTCTCTTCTTCCCCAATGCCCTCGGAACGGGTCAGCGTTTCTTGAGCGGCCTTCTTGCCGGGGGCGGCGATAGTTCCGAGGCCTGGTATGCGTTGTTCGCCCTCGCCGGAATCAAGATGGTGACAACCGCTCTGACCAGAGAGGGGGGTGGCTCGGTCGGCAGCTTCATGGCGGCGCTTTTCATCGGCGGCGCCGTCGGGTCGGGTTTCGCCCAACTCGTCGATCCACTGTGGACCTTCTCCGAGATCGAACCCGGTGCCTTCGCTGTTGTGGGTATGGCAGCCACCTTTGCCGCGGTGGCAAGAGCGCCGCTCACGTCGGTGATCATCGTGTTCGAGATCACAGGGAACTACGGCTTGGTCTTGCCGTTGATGCTGGGGGCAGCGCTAGCAACCTTCCTCGGCGATCGGCTGCATGCGGACTCTGCTTACACGATCGCCCTCACCCAAAGCGGCATTCACCTACCGACGAACCAGGACATCGACCTGCTGGACACCGTCGAGGTGGTCGAGGTGATGGCCCCGGTCGAGGAACCTGCGCGGCGGGACATGACCGTCGATGAACTCACCGACCTGCTCGATCGCACCCACCACCACGGGGTACCCGTCGTTGCCGAAGACCGACTCGTCGGGGTCGTGTCGTACTCAGACATTGCCCGCGCAGCCGACGATGAAACGACCGTCGCATCCATCATGACCGACAGACCGATCACGGTGACGCCTTCGCTCCCTGTGTCTGCGGCCCTGGCCCGGATGGCAGCTCTCGGGCTTGGCAGGCTCCCCGTCGTCTCCGACTCCGACCCCGGCGAGCTCGTCGGGATGTTCCGTCGCGAGTCTGTGGTGCGCGCCTATCACGCCGCGTTGGGAACCGCGACCGGGCGCGAGCTCTACCGCGAGCGGGTGCGGCTCAGGTCACAACCAGACGCAGAGTTCTTCGAGATGCCGGTGATGCGGGGGTCCCCTGTGTCCAACGCGCAGGTAAAGGACATTGCTTGGCCGGATTCGGTGATTCTGGTGTCGGTTCGAAGGGGGACGACGGTGGTCATCCCGCACGGCAACACGATGCTGCAGCCGACAGACGCACTTACCTTCTTCGGAACCGCCGATGCTCGCGTCGAGCTGGGTCATCTCCTGGAGCCGGCCGGGGTTCCGACAACCGAGTGGCGGGTGGAATAGCGTTTTTCAGTCCTCAGTCTTCCGCAAGACCACCCTTTTGGCTATTGACAGCTCTCCACTTGAGGACTGACGACTGACGACTGACGACTGGACACTCTTTTTCAACTTTGGTGCAAACAAGATCGGCCGATACATTCCCTATATGAGCAAGATCGTCCCGGTTGTTCTCTCGGGCGGTGCCGGAACCAGGCTGTGGCCGGCATCGAGGAGACGTAAGCCCAAACAGCTACTTCCGCTTGCCGGTGACCGCTCGATGTTTCAGACCACCATCGAGCGGACTGCCTCCATTGCAGACGTGGCCGCGCCGATAGTCGTGTCAAACGCCGATCAGCGGGCGCTCATCCAGCGAGACCTTGCCTCGGCAGGTTTCAGCGAGGCTCGAATCATCCTGGAGCCCATCGGCCGCAACACCGCACCGGCTGCGGCGGTCGCCGCCCTCGAGTTGACCGCCGATGGAGATGATCCACTGATGCTCGTCCTTCCGGCCGACCACGTCATCGGCGACGAGGCTGCGCTGGCCGAGGCCGTCGGCATCGCCGTCGGGCTGGCCGACGACGGGTACCTGGTGACGTTCGGCGTCAAACCCACCCACGCAGAGACTGGCTACGGCTACATCGAAGTCGGTGATCCGCTCGACGCCGGCGGCATGGTCGTCGAAAGCTTCAGGGAAAAGCCCGATCCCGAGACTGCAGAGCGGTACCTCGCCACCGGTAGCCATCTCTGGAATAGTGGGATGTTCCTGTTTCGAGCTAGGCGATACCTCGATGAGCTCGGCACCCACGAACCGGACGCGTTGGCATCGGCGACCGATGCATATCAGGGGGCAAAGGAACACGCCGGCGTCATCACTCTCGACGAGGCGGCGTTTTCGCAGTCGCCTTCGATCTCGATCGACTATGCCGTCATGGAACCAACCGACGGGGCAGCGGTCGTCCCGTTGGATGCAGGCTGGAGCGACGTCGGATCGTGGGAGGCGTTGTGGGAGCTCGGCGAACCCGACCAGGACGGGAACGTCATCAGCGGGGACGTTGAGCTACTGGATGTGGCAAACAGCTACGTCCGCGGCTCGGATCGGCTGATCGCCGCTATCGGGCTCGACGACGTCGTCATCGTCGACTCGCCTGATGCCACTCTGATCGTCGGGCGCGATCGGGCGCAGGACGTGAGGGTGATCGTCGATCGGCTCGAAGCAGCTCACCGCCCCGAGGTCGAAACCGATGGAACCGAGTCTCGCCCATGGGGAGGGTTCACCACGCTGCTCGAAGGCGAGGGGTTCAGGGTGCTCCGCTTGTGGATCGAGCCTGGTGGCAAGACATCGCTGCAAACCCACGACGACCGCTCGGAATACTGGATAGTCGTTCGTGGGATTGCCAGAATCAAGCTCGGCGACACCACCCGTCTCGTCCCCGAGGAGGATTCGGTGTTTGTTCCTGCAGGCGAGGTCCACAGCCTCGAGAACCCGTCGACCGAGGAAATCCTCGAGGTCGTCGAGGTCGACGTGGGCAGCTACGTAGGGGAGGACGACTTGAAGCGCTACGCCGATGCCTACGGGAGAGCGGGGCGAAAGGCATGATACTCGCAGTAGTCGGTATCGGTCTTGCCTTTCTCATCGTCATGGTGCTGCTCTCGCGCATGGGGAGACACCGCAAGCAGGAAGCCGTCTCCGATTTCGAAATGGAGCGGGAGGCGACGAAGGCGCCGGACATCCTCCAACTTGTCCACGACGAGGTCGTCGAATTGGGAATCGACAAGATCGATGGGGGCGAAGACATCGACCCCTCCGTTCTGTTGCAGGTGTTCCGGAGGGACGAGCAGAACTGCGAGGATGACACGTCCTACCGCTTCGTGCTTGCGGAAGGCTTCAAGCCGGAGGATGCGAGCCTCGAAACCCTGGCGCTGAGGTGCGACGAGGACTAAAAGCACCGCAATACCTAATACGTAATACGGGCCGAACACTCGGGGTTGACCGGCCGCGTCATTCCTGTTCGCCCTGGAACGGTACGCTGCCGCCATGGATGTCGTCGCCGTTTTTGGAGCCTCTGTGTCGCTCCCCGGTGACTCGCCGTATGAACAAGGCATACGCTGCGGCAGGCTGCTCGCCGAGGCTGGGTTCGGCGTCGCCACGGGCGGCTACGCCGGGGTAATGGAGGCGGTGTCGTTCGGTGCCAAGGAAGCGGATGCCGAGGTGATCGGCGTCACGGCGCCCTCGGTATTCCCGGACCGGGTTGGCGGCAACGCTCACCTGACCCAGGAGACACGGGCACGGTCACTGCTGGAGCGAATCCACGAGCTGGCCGTCACCTCCGTCGCCGCTATCGCACTCCCCGGTTCGCTCGGGACCGCGACCGAACTTCTGGCGGCATGGAATCTGGCCCATGTCGCCAGATTCAGCGGCACGCGACCGAAACCAATCGTGGCCGTCGGCGAACCGTGGTTGACTCTGGTCCCGCTGCTCACCGACGAGCTACAGACCGACGGCACCCTGGTGACATTGGTATCAACCGTCGACGACGCCGTTGCCGCGGTTACTGCCCGGCTCGGTTAGCGCTCATGATCGAGCTCATCGCCTCAGCCAAACATCAGATCTCGCCAACTTCAACGGCACGTTTGTCTTTGGCGGCCCGCCGGAGTGCCCCAACCGGGAGTTCTGTCTGATCGGCTTGCAGAGTTTGTACAGGCTCGATTTCGCCGAGTTCAAGCCACTCGACGTCGGTGGGCCGATCACCGTCACAGCCTTGGAGAGCGGCGGAATCGATGTCGCGCTTTTGTTCACCTCCAGCGGCGTGATCTTGGCCAAAGAGTTCGTGCTGCTCGATGACGACAAAAGCCTGCAGCCCGCGGAGAACCTGGCACCGGCCGTTCGCACCGAGATCCTCGACGCCTACGGCGACCGGTTTGCCAACGTGCTCAACGCGGTGTCGAGGGCGCTCACCACCACGGAGCTCATCGCTCTCAACAAGGCGGTAGAGGTCGATGGTGAGGATCCCGACAAGGTGGCGTCCGACTGGCTCGACGCCCTGGGTCTCGGCGGCTAGCTGAGAGTCAGAGCCTTCTTAGACCAGGTCTTGCTCGCGGATGCCGAAGCTCGGGTGGCGGAGTCGGCAAAGGGCTAGCTTCTCCAGCTGCCGGATGCGTTCTCGCGTCAGGTTGAACTCGTCGCCGATCTCCTCAAGCGTACGCGGCACGCCGTCGTAGAACCCATACCGGAGCGCCAGGATGCGACCTTCACGCTGTGGCAGCCTGTCGATCGAGATACGGAGGCTGTTGGCGATATCCATCTCCTCGGTCACCCTCACCGGGTCGACGGCGTCCTCATCCTCGATGAAGTCCCCGAGCTGGGCGCCGTCCTCACCGACCGGCTGTTCCAGTGAGACGGTGTCTGCCACGCTGAGCGCAAGCTCCACCTTGGTGACGTCCACCCCGGCCTCCTCAGCGATCTCCTCGGGTTTCGGATCGCGTCCAAGCTCCGCCTTCAGGCTCGCCTGCGCCGCCCGAACCGCGGCCAGCGTGTCGTGCAGGTGCACAGGGATGCGCACGGTTCGAGACTTGTCGGCGATCGCCCTGGTGATGGCCTGCCTGATCCACCACGTTGCATAGGTTGAGAACTTGAACCCTTTCCGCCAGTCGAACTTCTCGACGGCCCTGATCAGACCCAGGTTTCCCTCTTGGATGAGGTCGAGAAAATCGATCCCCGATGTATTGGCGTAACGTCGAGCGTTGGCAACCACGAGCCGAAGATTGGCGGTCAGGAACGCGTCCTTGGCGGCCTGGCCCCTGCGAGCCTGCCGGCGCAGCGAGATCTGCTCGCCACGACCCTCGTAGGTCGCCGCATCCAGGCGGTCCTGGGCGATCTGGCCGGCCTCTATCTTCTGGGCGTAGTCGACCTCTTTCTCCGCCGTCAGCAGCTCGTACTCCCCGATGGCAGTGAGGTACTGGCTCACCAGGTCGGTGGTCAAGCGCCCACGCTCATCGGTCAGCTTGCTGCGGTCCCGCTCGCGACGGGTGCGGCTCAGCGTGTCACGCTGAACCCGCTCCTTGGCCTCCTCGCGCTCACGTACCGCACGATTTACCACCGCTTTGCGCGGCTTTTGGTCTGATTTCATCGCCGAGTCCTCCAACATGGTTCCGTCGTCCCGCCATTTCTTCCCACCGACGGCTGGCGCTCCTACTTACGCGCGACCAGTTCCGAGACTTCCAATATCACACATCGCGGCCAATTTGTGAACCCTGTTTCTCGACCCAGGCCGCGAAAGTGCGCCGTAATGGCCACCATTGGATCGTATACGGTTGCTGGGCATAGCGCTGATACAGGGACCCAGAGGCTCCACAACTATGAGAGCGATCCGGTCTCTGTCGGCACCACCACTTGCGGAGCCGTGGCCCGAGCGACCCGCCGTGAAACGGCAAGAGCGGGAAACCAGAGGCTCCGCAACCACAGCGCGATCCGGTCTATGTTGAAAGGCCATCGCGGAGCCGTGGCCCGAGCGGCCCGCCGCAAAGCGGCAAGAGCGGGAAAAATCGCTCGACATCCGTGGAGACTGCCGGTCACCTATCGGTGCCCGCTCCCGCCAGCTCGCATAGTTCGCGGAGCGAATCCAGATCGATCCCCGATGGGCGAAGATCGGTGTCGAGCCGCTCACACAACTCGCCAAGGCCGGCGTCACCGGGAATCGCCGGGAAGGGATCTCTTCGATCGCCAAAAAACCGGTCTCCTCGCGGACGATCTTCATCGAAGAATCCGCTTCCGCGACGGGCGTCGTCTTCGAATACGGAACCACCATCGAGCATGCCGGGGAGGAGCAGCGACAGGTCGCCGAGGTTGAGATCCTCGGCGCCGAAGACCAGCCCAAACAGGTCAGGCTCCACGCTACGGCAAGAGTCACGAGCCTCGGCCCACCGAGCGAGATCGAGCTGCCCCTCGGCCAACGATCCCGGCACGATGACGGCGAACCCACCATCTGACCTCGAGACCACGAGCGGAACGTTTGCCCCGTGATCGTTCAGGCACCTCGTGTAGGCCTCGAGCTGGCCCACAAGCCCCTGCTCGGACGGGTCGTCGTCGGTCGCGTTGTAGATGAGCAATGCCACGAGCCCAACGACGACGGCAGCGACGATGAGCAGGGTGGGGACAAGCCAATCGAGGTGTGCGCTCCGTGGAGTATCGCTGGCCATGGGCCTATGGAACCACGGCTTGGGAGATAGGACGTGTCGGGTCGCCCCAAATCCGCGAAATCCTCGGCTATTCGGGAACCGCTCGTATCCTCGCTCTCATGTCCACGTCGGCCCAGCTCCCCCTGTGTGTGTACTGCGGAACTGCGAGGCCAGCGGACCATTCGCAATGCCCCGACTGCGGGCGACCGTGGATCGACGTAAGGGTGGGCGCCATGGCCAAATCAAGGGTGCCTGTCGCCGTTGGCGCCGCCACCACGACGGAAACCCCGAACGTCTCGTCGATTCCGATCGCCACCGCGGCGGGAGAGGAGCCCGATAGCGATCAGCCCGCCATCGTGATCGCCGCGGACGAGGAGGGGCGGGCACCGCGGTTCCGAGGCGCGATCCCGATCGTGCTCGGTCTGTCTGCCCTGGGCGTGGTGGCAATGTTTGGGGTTGGGCTGCTCGACGAGAACCCGGCGGAGCAGGCGCCACCGGCCATCCAGGCCACTGCGACAACCCAGGCAACCGCTCCATCCACCACCGCGTCCGCCCCCACCACCACGGCTCCACCTCCAACCACCACCGCCCCGACCACAACGGTCCCCACACCATCGCTCATCGCCGCGTCCGGGGACCCGGTGGTGACGTCGCGACTCACCCTCAAGGCCGGCGGCATCGGCCCGATCGAGACCGGCACCCCGGCCCAGGAGGCCCTCGGCCGACTGGTGGCGAGCCTTGGCGCACCCGAGGAAGTCGGCGTGGCCGGTACCGAGCACGGATTGTGCGAGGGTGACGACGGTAGATACGCCCGTTGGGCCCAGCTCACCGTCATCGTCTTCGGAACGGTGGCCGACGGCACCTTCGTCGGGTATCGCTACCAGGAGCCGTCGGTGCCAACCAGCCTCATCAACTTGGCCACTCCGTCGGGAATCCGTCTCGGCGACGACATTGCAGCGTTGAACGAGACCTACGCCTCCTTCACCATCACCTACGAGACCGTCGCAGGAGCAACGACCTTCCGCCTCTTCGAAGATGCGGAGCTTCTGTTGTGGGGGCCCGTGTCGTCGACCGACGACAACGGCAGAATCGAGGGAATCTATTCTCCGGCGGCTTGTGACGGCGCCTGATCAGATTTGCCGGGACGCGGCGTAACATCGGCCGACCCGTTGAACTGCAGGCACGGATGAGTCAGGAAACTCCAAAATGGTGGGAGCGCGTGTTCGCTCTCCAGAACCTGATCTCCGTATTGCTCGGGGTGGCCGTATTCCTGGTCGGCCTGCGACTCTGGGACACAACACTCGGCGTTTTGTTGTCCGCCGTAGCGGCCTCACTTGCCAGCGGCATCGTTTGGCTCCTGTGGTGGTACACCACGGTCCCGACGCACCCACAGAGGATGCTGGACACGGTCCACCTGGGTACCGTCGCCGATCATGGGCCGGGTCCGGCGCCGACGCTTGCCGAGCCGGGGTCTCGGGCGAGCGCCACGTATCGAGCGTTGGTCGCAGCAATCGAAGGGCAAACCACGGGCCAGGTTCTCATCGTGTCGGCGGCAGAGCCGGGAGTAGGTGCCTCGAACATCGCATTGAACCTCGCCGTTGCTGCAACGCAGCTTGGCCGCCGTGCCGTGCTCATCGACGGGGACAGCGAAAGCCCCGGGATCTCCCGGTATTCGAGCAGCGGAGGCGGCACCGGCCTCACCGATATCGCCTCCGGTGAGGCAACGCTCGCCGAGGCTTCGCAGATGTGGGACGTCGGCGACGACTCATTGCTGCCGGTGGTGACCGCAGGAACGCACGTGGGAAGCGACGCCGTGCCCTTCGCCGGAGTCGACCTGGCGGCGGCGTTCGACGTGATCGGCGAGCGGGCCGACCTGGTCCTCATCGATGCACCGCCGATCACCAAGGGTGGAGCGACCGCCATGCTCGCTGCCCACGCCGACGGTTCGATTGTTGTTGTCGGCGATATCTCCGCCACCGAGTCGCTCATCGCGACCAGAGACGGCCTCGCCGACGCCGGAGCGCCCGTCATCGGATTCGTATTGGATCGGAGCGACGGCGTCTTGTCTCAGACACCGTGGGTTCGCATACTGAAGCGCTCTGTCGCCACATTCAGCATCATTTCCCTCGTGTACCTGGCGTTCACCGGCGTGCTGCTGTGGAGTTCCTGGAACGGTATCGCGAGAGCAACCCTGGACACGGAGGGAGCCCGGGCGATCGGTTCGCCGATGCCGGACCCGCCAGCGGATCTGGTGGATGAGGGTGGTACACCACCGATCGAGGAGGTGGTGGTCGCACAGCTGGCGCCCGCGGAGGCCTATCGATCCGTCCTACTCATCGGGACCGATGATGCGGCAGGGATAGCCGATGTCATCATCCTCACCGTGCTTCCCGCCGACGGCAGCGATCCGTTCATGGTGTCTCTCCCCCGCGACCTCTACATCCCAAACCGCTGCACCAACGGCTACACCCGGATCAACGCGACACTCCACGGATGCGGGGAGGTCAACGGCCCGACCGCACTCTCGCTTGCCGTCGAGGACTTCACCGGTATCAGCGTCGATCACTTCGCCCTCTTCGACTTCGCTGGTTTCGCCGACATCATCGATGGAGTCGGCGGCGTCGAGATCTGCGTGGAATACGAGCGAACCGACTGGAGAGCGGACCTCCACCTTGCCGCCGGGTGTACCCAAGCCGATGGGGCAACGGCGTTAGCTTGGGTGAGGTCGCGCCAACCCCGCGAGAATGTCAACGGCACCTGGCAAACGGTGCCAGGCGCCAGTGATTTGCTCCGCAACAAAGCCCAGCAAGACGTCCTGTTGCAACTGCTCGGCAAGCTGAACACGTTCGACTCGCCGGCCGACCTCGCTCGCAAGATCAACGAGCTGGCAGAAGCGTTCACCTTCGACGATGGGCTCGGCATCGCCGATGGCCTCGCCCTCGCCTGGAGCCTAAGAGGCCTCGACATCGCCGACGTCATCCGGATCGAGGTTCCAGTCGTCTACGCGACGACCAGCGAAGGGCAGTCGGTTCTCCGGGCGACGCAACCATTCGATCAGGTACTCGCCGAGCTCTATCCCGGTCTGCTCGAAGCGGCAGGGCCTTAGAGGCTCCGCAAATAGGGCGCGATCCGGTCTCAGTCGGCACGGCCATTTGCGGAGCCGTGGCCCGAGCGGCCCGCCGCGAAGCGGCAAGAGCGGGAAAATAGCTCCACTTCTGTCGAGACGACCGGTCACCTATCGGTGCGTGCTCTTAGAGCGACTGCAGCAACCCGTAAGATACCGAAACCGTCTGAAGGGCAGCCCAGCGCATGAGCGAACCGAGAGATCCAACCGACTGGACCGACCCGTACGACGATCTCTCCGGTCTCACCGGTGACGAACCAATTCCTCCGCTGGAGGATCCGGACACACCCCCGGCGACGCCGCCGGGTTCCCCGCTGTTGACCGGCCTTGTGGTCGCCCTTTTGCTCGTCGCACTCTCGGTTGCCGTTTTTCAGCTCCTGACCGACGACGACACAGCGGCTGCTGGAGCCACCACGACCACATCGGTCCCAGATGGGGCGACGACGACCGTTCCCGGCTCCGCGACAACGACAACGACAACGAGCCCCCTCCCCCCGTCGGATCAGTACCCGCCTGTGGGAGAACCCATCCCCGTCGGGCGAATGAAGTTGATGACAGACCGGGTCAGGATCCAGGCCGACGACATTCCGGACCTGGCGTTCGGCAACGCCGCCGACCTGGTTATTGGAGCCCTGACGGCAAGCTTCGGCGACCCCGACGAAGACAACGGTTGGCAGGTCTCGACGGGCGAATGGGGAGTCTGCGTGGGTGACCTGGAGCGGGTGGTGCGATTCGGACCATTCGCCGCGATCGTAACCATGGTCGACGACGCCGACGTCTTCAACGGTTATCGGCAGGACGTGGGTTTCGGCGATCTCGGGTCCCCCGCTTCGCAACTAGAGACGCTCAGCGGTTTGAGAGCCGGCGACACGGTTGGAGATCTGCAGCGGATCTACGCCAACCAGACCGTCGAGTTCGGCACCGATGCTGCCGTTGGCGAGGTATTCGAACTGCGAGGGGCCGAGTCCAATGACCTGATTCTGTGGGGACCCGTTGCCGGCCAAGGGGACGAGGACCCGGTGATCGGGGTCTACGCACCCGACCTGTGCACCCGTTGACCTCTATGATCTCGTCCCGATGACACGTCGCCGTCTTGCACCATACGTCACGGGTTCGCTTGGTGGAATCAGCATCGCAATGGCGTTCTTTGCGTTCTTCGCATCGTTCACCGCGCTCGACATCGTGAGTCGCACCGGTAGCGACGGCGTCGCCGCCTTCACCGTAGATCAAGCATCGTTAGGGTTCCTCGTCTTCTCCCTGGGCGCATTGGGGGGTATTACGATCGCCGCGTTCGCCCACGTGGTGGGTCGAGCAAGGGAACCCGGCGCTGCGCGTTACGCATTCGGCTGGCTCGGAATGGTCGGCATCGTTCTCGGCGGTTCGATGGCGTTCGCCACCGTGAGCCTGGGAGTAACCATTGGAGGCTCGACCTCGTCGGGCTCCATCACAGTTCCAGTCACTGCGATGGTGGTCAGTGTGGCCGCGGCCGGATTGCTTGCCGGTGCGATCACGGCTCCCGTCGTCGACGCCCTAGCTAGCCCTGCGTACTTCGGCGACATCCAGGCCGCCACCCCGGTTACGTCGGCCGGGTTTTTCACGGACATGGGGAGAGCGATCGGGACCCCCGCGTTGTCGATCGCCATTGGAGCATTGCTGGCGGTGGGCTTTGCCGAGTTGCTGCTCAGCACCGAGAGTGCAGCGATCAGCGTGGCCATTTTCTCTGTGGTCGGCGCCCTCATCCTCGGGGGAACGGCGTTGGTCGCGGCCAGGCCGTGGGACCGAACGAGTAATGAGTAACAAGTAGCAAATACCAAGTAGCCGAGTTCGCTCGCTGCGCTCGGTTCCAGTTCCCACCAAATAGCTTGAGCTAACGGGTCGCATCGGCCGATTAACCCTGTCATGGCTTCTCGCAGATATCCTCCGGTACCAAAGGCGGCACGGCGCATCATCTGGTTGGGGCGAGCAATCAGCGCGATCGGACTGGTCATCGGCGTATACGTTGGGATGCAACTGGCGTCCCGGGGTCAAACCAGCCGAGCCTTTCTGATCCTCTCTCTGGCCGCGGTATACGTTTTGACCACCTGGGTGAGCGCGCTTTCGCCGCTGCTCTGGGTCTCCGTCGGAGGCATGGTCTTGATATTTGTGGTGCTCGAACCAAATGTGATCTCCTTCACGCTGGTCGTTGCCGTCGCCGTGCTGTTCTGGATGCGGGGAAAGGGGCAAACCTCCCCCATCGACCCTGCGGGCCTCCGTCCGGCTGCGTCGGACGCGGTGATGCCGGGCGCAGAGCGTTTTGTCACCCAGTTGACAGAGCGGGGCTGGCGCCAGGCTGGGGCGTATGCCTTCGACTCGAAGAGGGCCTCGGTCACCGCGTCGGTGCTGGTGCACCCGGATCTGGATCGGTACGCCGACATCACGGACATGGTCTTCGGAATCGAAAGCCGGTTCGAAGGCTCGCGAATGTTGATCACACTCAACACCGGACATGGCAGTCTCCCACCAAACTACCTCGGCAACGGTCTGGTCGGAGCCTCACCAGCCGAACTCGCCGACGCCCATCAGCAAGCCCTCGACATCATCGCCACCTTCGACGTTGCCCCGCTCCATATCAACGAGAAGACGGTCGTCTCAGAGGCGCTGGCTTCCGAGGTTGAAACCATCCAGTGGAGCAAGCAGAACCCGCCGGGGGGCTTGTTCAACTTCGGCCGCGGCGTTGGCCTCCTCGATGAGTCGCCTGAGGCTACGGAGCGAATCCAAGCCTGGCTGGCATTTGAATCAGTAGATCAGTAGATCAGTAGATCAGTACCTGCCTTCGCTACTGCGCTACTTCGCTACTTAGCTACTGCTCTACTAGGTAAGGGTCCGGTTCGTACTTCTGTTCTTCTGCGTACCAGGAAAAGAAGATCCAGGTGATAAACCCCCAGATGATCAGACCGCCTCCGATCTTCATGATGAGCCCGGCAACGATCTGGTCGGTCATCACCTCGATGCCCCACAGCCGAGGGAACGTCTCGTAGATCCCGTAGAGCGGCGTGCTGCCAAGCGTCATGAACGAAGCCGGGATGGTCGGGACGAGCGACTGCAGGAACAGATATCCCATCTTGCCGAACGGGGTAAGCCGCTGGGTATCTGGGATCGGGTCCATCACCGGCCACCACATGATGATCGCGGTCACAAAGAGAACAGCGTGGGCAAAGAAATGGAACAGCGCGTCGGTGATCATGAGCTCCACCACCGCCGGCACGTGGATGAACGCCAGCCACGAGTTGAACAAGACCAGTGCGATCAGCGGCCTTGTGATGAATTTGACCACCGGCATGACCGGCGCAACCAGAACCCGCATCAGCCACCACGGAGTCCCAGCGAGCAACAGCGGCGGAACGATGAGCGCCAGCGCCGTGTGCTCGATCATGTGGAACAAGAACAAGCGCTCCTGTGCGATGTCGTGGACCGGCCACGCCGCCACCACAACCAGGGTGATGACACCCGCGTAGAACAGGCCACGCTGGACGCCGGTGACCGGATCCTCGTCGTCTGGGCAATACGCATCGGCAAGGCGACGGATGCCGAGCTCGTAAAGGACGAGCAGACCCGCAGCGACGGCGAGGACGTCGAAATGGAGGTGGAAAGGGATTTCCACCCTAGAACGCCTGCATAGCCGCCAGCACCACGGCGAACACGATCAACGTCCCGACGATGCCGAAGAGGAACAGCATCCGATACCCGCGAACGTCGTAGCGCAGGTGCATGAAGACCGCTACGACCGTGAAGAACTTGACCACACCGAGGGTGACGAGCATGACTCCCTGAGCAGGGCCGAGGAACTCCACGTAGGAAATCCCAATCTCGATGACGGTCACCACGGCGAGGAATGCGGCGATCAGCCAATAGGTCTTCGTGGTCGGATGAGGGCGAGTTGCGGTTGCCACGATCAGATCTGGAGCAGATAGACGACGGTGAAGATGACGATCCACACAATGTCGACGAAGTGCCAATACAGCGCGGTCAGCTCGACGTTCATGCCGTGGTCGGGTGACAGCCTGCCCCGGAGCGAGAACGCGATCAGCAGCGACAACATCAGGACACCGCCGGCGACGTGGGCGCCGTGGAACCCGGTAAGCATGTAGAACGAGGAACCAAACGGGCTCGTCGACAGGGTCAATCCCTCCTCGACGAACTCGGTGAACTCGAATATCTGCCCGGCGAGGAAGGTCAGACCCAGCGCGGCGGTGCCGATGAGCCAGATCCGCCCCTGGCGTTGGTCGCGTCGCTGGAAGGCGCTGTCGGCCAGCACCATCGTCAACGAGCTCGTCAGCAAGATGAACGAGCTTGCCGAGGTGAAGGGGATGTTGAAGATCTCCGCGCCAGGGCCGTCATTCGTCGAGTTCCGGTACAGCAGAAACGTCGAGATCATCGCCCCGAAGAAAAACACCTCGGAGCCCAACCAGATCCACATCGCAGTCTTACGGGTGCGATGGATGGGGTCCCCTGTCGACTCGAAGTCGTGTTCCTCGAATACGTCGTCGGTGGCGACCGCCATCAATGCACCTCCCTGGTGATCGGCTCGGCGGCCCAGCCGACGACACCCCACAGCATGATCGCTGCCCCGATGGCCAGCATCCCGAAGCCCATCATCCCCGACGACCAGAACACGAGGCCCGCCCCCGCCATCACCAGCCCGAAGGCGGCGATAAACGGGTAGTAGGACGGCGATGGCATGTGGAAGCCGCCCGCCTCCTCAACGAACGCAGGCTCCTCCACATATCCATCCGGCAGCGGTACCGCTCGCCCTTCTTCGTCGACCCCGTATTTGCGGTGCCACCACTCGTCGAGGTGGCGAACGACGGGCACCCGATCGAAGTTGTGGATGGCGGGCGGTGATGTGGTCATCCACTCGACGGTCCTCGCGTCCCACGGATCGTTTCCGGCGGGAAGCCCCTTGCGGCGGGTGTTGATCACGTTCCAGATGAACACGAGCATCGACACGCCGATGATGAACGAGCCGATCGTGGCCATACCGTTCCAGAACTCCCACCCGAGACCCTCCGGGTACCGGTAGGTGCGTCGCGGCATTCCATCGAGGCCCAGGATGTGCATCGGACCGAATGTGAGGTTGAACCCAAGGAACATCAGCCAGAAGTGCCACTTCCCCAGCTTCTCGCTGAGCATCTTCCCCGTCCACTTCGGCAACCAGTAGTACACGCCTGCGATGAACCCGAAAGCGGCCCCGCCGACCAGCACATAGTGGAAGTGGGCGACGACGTAGTAGCTGTCATGCTGCTGGGTGTCCGCCGGAATGACGGCATGAGTCACCCCGGAAAGACCACCAATGATGAACATGGCAATGAATCCGATCGAGAACAGCATCGACGTATTCAGCGTCAGCTTCCCACCCCACATCGTGCCAATCCAGTTGAAGATCTTCACCCCCGTCGGCACCGCGATCAGCATCGTCACCACGCCAAATCCGGCTTCGGCGACCGGGCTCAAGCCGGCAGTGAACATGTGGTGTGCCCACACCCCGAAGCCGAGGAACCCGATGGCGATGCCTGAGAACACCACGAAGGCGTATCCGAACAGCGGCTTTCGGGAGAACGTGGGGAGGGTCTCGGAGACGATGCCCATTGCGGGCAGGACGAGCACGTACACCTCGGGGTGGCCGAAGACCCAGAACAGGTGCTGCCATAGCAACGGATCACCCGATGCCTGCGCCTCGTAAAAGACTGTCCCGAAGTTGCGGTCGAGGAACATCTGCCACAACCCGACGCCAATCACCGGCATGCTGAGAATAAGCAAGAACGAGGTGACGACGCTCATCCAGGTGAACACCGGCATCCGCATCATGGTCATCCCAGGGGCGCGCATGGTGAAGATGGTGGCGATGAAGTTCGCCGACGACCCGATAGAGGCGATCCCGAGCAGCTGGAGACCGATGGCGTAGTAGTCCATCCGCACGTACTCGGTGACCTCGGTCGAGAGGTTGGCGTACCCGGTCCAGGCTCCGTCCGGGGCGCCGCCGAGGAAGAACGACGACGTCAGCAGGAGCACGCTGAACAGGAAAAGCCAGTACGAGAAGGCGTTGAGCCTGGGGAAGGCAACATCGCGAGCGCCGATCTGGAGGGGGATCATGTAGTTCTGAAAGGCGGCGGCAACCGGCATGATGACGGCAAAGACCATGGTGATGCCGTGCATGGTGAACAGCTGGTTGTAGGCGTCGGCTGACAGCACGGTCCCGTTGGGACCGGCCAGCTGGGTGCGGATCAGGAGAGCCTCGAGGCCGCCGACGAAAGCGAACACCAGCGCCGACACCCCGTACAGGATCCCGATCCGCTTGTGGTCGACCGTGGTGATCCAGCTCCACACGCCGTCGGTGTTCGGCGTGTAGCCGAGGTCTTCGGTCCGGGTGGTTACGGCCATCGGCAACCTTCAGATCGGTGTTGCGATTGGTTCAATTCCACCCCTCCAGCAGTGCCACCAGCTCGGCGATCTCCTCGTCGCCCAAACCGTAGTCGGGCATACCAAGGATTCGCCCGGTCTCAAAGTCGTTCAACTCCGGCGCCATCGGCTTGACTGCGCTGGGGTTGTCGATCCACTCCGCCAAATGCTCCGCGGTGTTGGTTTCGACCCTGGCACCCAGTGTCGAACGTGAACCGAAGTGGGTGAGGTCCGGGGCCAGCGCGGTGCCGACGACCGTTACCGTCCCGTCCGGCTCGGCCACCACGGCCTGGTGACAAGCGGCGCAGATCGCCTTGAATGTTTCGAATCCCGATGCGGCCAGACCGTCGGTCGGGATGTTCGCCGGTTGCCTTTCACCTGCGGCCCATGCGGCGAAGTCGGACTCGGTCTGGAGGAACACCAGCAGTCGCATGTCGGCGTGGGATAGCCAGCAGAACTCGGCGCATTGACCGGGAATTTCTTCTCCTGCCCGGTCGGCATCGGGAGTGATCTTGATAAACGTCTCGTAACCCGGTACCAGATCGCGCTTCCCCGCCAGCGGCGGCACCCAGAAACTGTGGATCACGTCTGCCGACGTCATCTTCAGCTCCGCAGTCCTTCCCACCGGCAGGTGGAGCTCGTTGGCGGTGGTTAGCGGTCGGCCCTGATCGTCGACGATGTCGGGGTATTCGAACTCCCACCACCATTGATGGCCGGTGACGTTGACGTGGACGACATCTCCCTCGGCCGGGCTTCGGAGGTCGAACAGCGTCCGCATTGTCGGTACCGCAATCGCGACCAGGATCACCGCCGGAATGATCGACCACACAATCTCCAGTGGCGTGTTGCCGTGAATCTGCTTGGGCTCACGGTCGTCGTTCTTGCGCTTCCTGAATCGGAATATGGCAAAGACGAGAGCAGCCTCAACGATGACGAAGACGATGGTGGCTAGGACGAGCACCAGTATCCACAGATCGTCGATCTGCCGGGCCTCGGCCGATTTGGGGTTGAGGGACGATTGGGGGAGGGTGCTCGAGCACGCGGCAAGCAGCACGGCTGCGGGCATGACCGAGAGGGTGCGGGTCAGCGACCGGCGGCGACGCCCACCACCGTTGGCAACTGG
Source organism: uncultured Kiloniellales bacterium (assembly GCA_964195125.1). Lineage (GTDB taxonomy): Bacteria > Actinomycetota > Acidimicrobiia > Spongiisociales > UBA5794 > JACZST01. The sequence continues at coordinate 19,310 of CAXMPL010000248.1, forward strand.
TCTTTGCACGTAACTCCTGGGAACGACGCCCGAAGGGACGATAGCCGAGAGTCATCCGGTCATCAGTCGTGAATGACCGCGAGTTGTTGCGAGTCGCAAGTCCCAAGTCGCAAGTCGAAGGTCGAAAGTCGACTCTGCGATGAGTCTGGCAACTAGGAGCGCCCGGAGCGGCAGCCGCTGACGGAGGAGGCTCCGCCTGGTGTGGAGGTAGTCCCCCTCTCCGCCTCCAGTGGTACTCCCGCAAAGAGAGGTGAAACGGACTCGCGACTCATGACTCATGACTCACGACTCGCGACTCGCGACTCGCGACTGGGAGCGAGCGCAGCGAGCGACCTCTGCTACCCCGCTTCTCGGCTACCGACTCCTACTCTCCCGCCGATGTCCATCGAAGCGTGGATCCTCGCCTTCGTCATCACCTTCGCCGCCGCCTTGATCCAAGGGGTCGTCGGCGTGGGATTTGCCATGGTGTCGGTCCCGCTGCTTGCACTCATCGACCCGAGGCTGGCGCCGGTCCCTCAGCTGCTGATCGCAATCCCGATGACGATGACGATGGCGTGGCGGGAGAGGGGGCACATCGAGCTGCAACGCATCACCTGGATCATCGTCGGCCGGTTCCCTGGGGCGATCATCGGAGTCGCTCTCCTCACGGTGGCGACGCAGATGACGCTGGATCTTGCAATCGCCACAATCGTTCTCATCGCCGTAGCCATCATCGGGTCCGGCTACGTGGTGGCTCGCAATTCCTATACCGAGTTTGGCGCCGGTGTGCTGTCGGGAACGACCGGTCTTGTCGCCTCCATCGGTGGACCGCCGCTCGCCCTGCTGTACGCAGGCGAGACCGGGCCGGTCGCCCGCTCCAATCTCTCCATGATCTTCTCGATTGGCCTGTCGATCGCAGTCGTCGCCAGGATCCTGTCCGGCAACATCGGATGGGGCGACCTGCGTGTGGCTGCGGTGCTCTTTCCCGCCCTTCTCGTCGGTTACCTTCTCAGCGGCAGACTCAAAGACAAGCTGAAGCCGAAGCAGCTTCGCTACGCCATCCTCATCCTGTCCACGATCGGCGCCGTAGGCCTGATCGTGCGAGCCCTGGTGTAGAGCCGACGGCCCAACCGACCGGATCGCGCCAGGTTTTGCGGAGCACCATTTTTTCCCGCTCATGGCTAAGGGCCGCTCGGGCCCCGGCTCCACAAATGGCGATGCTGATAGAGACCGGATCGCGCCAGGTTTTGCGGAGCCTCTAGGCACCCTCTTGTTGCGACAGCGAATCCCACACTTCGCCGAAAGCATCCAGGAACTCCGGGATCGCCCACAACAGGACCCAACCCAGCCCGGCTAACACCGCGATGGTCAGCGCCGCTCGTATGTATCCCAGCCACGGCCTGTCGGGATCACGGATGGTCTGCAGCAGAGTCTCGTCCTGGCTAACGACCTCGACCGGGACCGATGCCGTCGGCCATATCGGCGCCGGTGGCGCCACTGTGCGCGGTTGGGCAGGCGTTGCCTGCGGCTCAGACGGTTCCGCGACAGCGGGCGGCTTCCAATCGACCATGGCTCCTGCGCCGACGGCCACAGCGACATCGGCCAGCGGAACGACATCGATTGGATCGCCCTCACCGATTAGCGCCGCTTCCGGATCCTCGCCACGGTGCTCCGCCAGGGCATTCCCCACTTCGGCACGATCGAGCCCGAGACGCAGGATGAGCGTCTCTATGGCGTCTTCGGATGGCAGTCCCTCGTCGCGCTCCCAGCGCCGCACCGAGGCCGTGGACCGATCCACCGCGGCCGCCAGCTGGCCCATGGACAGATGCCGTTCCAAGCGCGCCTCTCGGACCATCTGACCAAATGATCGTTCGGTCATGGCAACAGGGTATCTGAAACCTCCTTGAACTCCCCTCACCCCATTTGATGGATCCGGGTCTCACTATTGTCTCCGGTGCCGGCGCAGAAGCCAGAAGGAGGCGCTGATGGGCACCGATTTCAGGAGCCTTTCCGACCTGTTCGAAGCAAGCATCGCCCGCTTTAGTGACAACCCGCTGTTCGGCGTGAAATTGGACGGCTCATGGCAATGGTTGAGCTACAGCGAATTCGGCGAACAGGTGGCGCAGGCACGAGCCGGCCTCGCCGGAATCGGCGTCACCGCCGGCGACCGGGTGGCTGCGATCGCAGACAACCGGGTGGAGTGGGCCGTAGGGGCATATGGCACCTACACGCTGGGGGCGGCATGGGTACCGATGTACGAAGCGCAGCAGTCGAAGGAATGGCAATACATCCTTGCCGACTCGGGCGCCAAGGTTGCCATCGTGGCCAACGACGGCATCCGGGCCCAGCTCGACGATCTCGCCTCCGGGCTCCCTGATCTCCGGCAGATCATCGTCATCGACGGCGAATCTGGTGGGGGAGCGATCACGTTCGCCGAGCTACAGGCACGGGGGGCAGAAGCATGGGTCGACACCGTGCACCCTGATCCGTCCAGCCTCGCCGGTCTGATCTACACGTCCGGAACAACAGGGAAACCAAAGGGTGTCATGCTCTCCCACGCCAACCTGACGAGCAACATCAACACGTTCCCCGATCTGTTCGATATCGGCCCCGACGATCGCACTGCATCTTTTCTGCCCTGGGCACACTCGTTTGGTCAGACCGTGGAGCTTCACTTCATCCTCGCCGCGGGCGCGTCTGCGGGCCTGACGTCGGCGAAGACGCTGATGGACGACCTCCCCGACATCCGCCCGACGCTTCTGGTGTCGGTGCCGGCGGTCTACAACCGCATCTACGACGGGCTCCAGAAGCTGATGGCTGCCGAGGGCGGGGCCAAAAAGAAGATCTTCGACCTGGCAATGGTCAATGCCGAAAGGAGGTCCACACTGGCCGCAGAAGGCAAAACCAGCCGGTGGGTGGAGTTGCAGAATGGGATATACGACAAGCTGGTGTTCTCCAAGGTCAGGGACCGCTTTGGCGGGCGGCTTCGGTATTCGATCTCCGGAGGAGCAGCTATCTCGCCGGAGGTTGCCAACTTCATCTCGGCCCTGGGGATGACCGTCTACGAGGGTTACGGGCTCACGGAGACTTCCCCGGTGTCTGCTGCGAATTGGCCCGGTACCCGCAGAGTCGGAACGGTGGGCAAGGAGATCCCCGGCGTACGCATCGAGATCGACACCGACGTCGTCGGCAGCGACGAGGTCGGCGAAATCGTCATCCACGGGCCCAACGTCATGATGGGGTACTACAACTTGCCGGAGGAAAACGAAGCGGTTTTCACCGCAGACCGGGGGTTCCGCACGGGCGATCTTGGCTCACGCGACGGAGATGGGTTTATCGCCATCAGGGGACGGATCAAGGAGCAATACAAGCTGGAGAACGGGAAGTACGTGGTGCCGTCCCCACTAGAAGAGCAGCTCCAGCTGTCCGGTTACATCACGAACATCATGGTGCACGGAGAGCAGCGACCGCACAACGTTGCCGTGATCGTGCCCGACCTGGTGGCGCTGAATGGCTGGGCCGACAAGCACGGCCTCGGAGATCGATCGGTGGAACAGCTCCTCGAAGAAGACGACGTGATAGACCTCATCGAGCGCGAGCTCAACCGGCAGTCGGGCCCGATCAAGGGCTACGAACGGGTACGAGGCTTTGTCCTAACCGACGAAGAGTTCACCCCCGAGAACGGCCTGCTGACACCGAGCCTGAAGGTGAAGCGGCGTGCGGTGATGGCGAAGTACGGCGCCCAGGTCGAGAAGCTGTACGGTCGAGAGTCCTGAGTCAAGTCTCGACTCAATCGTCGTCTTCTTCGTCGTCGAGCGGTTCCAGCGGCTGCATCCCGTGTTGTCGCATTCCGTCCTCGATGATGGCAATAGCGGTCTCGAGCACGGTCACCCTGGCGTAGCGTTTCTGCTCACCGGGAACAACATGCCATGCGCCTCCGTCCCATGATGTCCGTGCCAGCATCTCCTCGACCGCGATCGTGTACTCGCGGTGTTTCTCGCGGTTGCGCCAATCCTCGTCTGTGAGCTTCCATTGTTTGAGGTCACTCTTTTCGCGGGCTTGGAAACGCCTCAGTTGCTCGTCCTGGGAGATGTGCATCCAGAACTTGCCGAACACCATGCCTTCGTCGACGAGCGTTCGCTCGTAGTCGAGAATGTCGGTGTAGGCGCGCCGCCACTGCTCAGCCGTTGCGAAACCTTCCACCCGCTCGACGAGCACCCTTCCATACCAGGAGCGGTCTAGAACGACGACGCCACCCCATCCGGGCAATTCCGGCCAGAAACGCTGCAGCCAGTGATGCCTGAGCTCGTCCGGGGTGGGCGCGGCGATCTGGACGACACGAACGTGCCTGGGGTCCATCGAAGCCACCAGGCGCTTGATCGCACCCCCTTTGCCGGAGGCGTCCCATCCCTCGAAGACAAAACAGAGAGGTGGGCCGATCTCACCGGTGCCAAGCTTGCCTCCGAGCTGGAGGCGGAGCTGGAGGATGCGCCGCTGGGCGGCCTCGATGCGTTCGTTCGCATCCTCCTTCTCCACCCGCAGCGTGAGATCGGCGTCCCTGAGGGATGGGACCGGCTGGTTGCTCATCCCAGGGATAGTACGGCCTGCGCCGTCGCTCGATTGCTCCCCTCAGGTTGTACGAAACCCGCAGGTGCCGGTTCACCCGGCGGTGAGGACCCGGCGAGTCATCCAATCCCTGATAAGTTCAGCAAACAGGTCTGGTTCGTCCATCATGGGAAAGTGGTAGCCCTTGGCGATGGCGTGGCCTTCATGGTCGGGAAACACCTCAGCGTGGCGGCGTTGGAAGCGCCACGGGTCATTGCGCGCACCGAATATGGTCAGCACCGGCAAGTTGTTGATCTCGTCCCTGGTCGTCGCCTCGATCATCGCCATGAATTCGGGACTTGTAACCGCCGCGCGCATCAGTCGATGGAAACGACGGAGTCGAGCCCGATCCTGAAACGGGCCACGGAACGCGCGTTTCCCCGCCGGGCTGAGACGGCGTCCGACGCCGAATCGGGTGCTGCTCACCGCGGGCAACAGGTTGGTGCGCAGATCCAGCCATTCGAATGAGCGCGAGCCCATGACCCTGAGCATGGCCCGCAGGCTCCGTTTGTCCGGTTCCCAGGCGAAGGTGTTGGTCAGGACCATCGCTCGATACGGGCTCGAGTCTGACGCCGCCGCCCCGATTGCGACCGGGCCGCCCAGGTCGTGGGCGACCAACGTCACGTCGGTCAAGTCGAGCGTGGTGACGAACTCGGCGAGCGTTGCACTGAGATCGGGGAAGGTCGGGTCGTGCGAAGTATCCCCCGCCAAGCCGAAGCCGGGAAAGTCGAGGGCGATGGTGCGGAAATCGTTCCGAAGCCGCGTAATCGCCTCTTTCCAGAGGAACGACCACATTCCCGCGTGGACGAACAGCAGAGTCGGGCCAACTCCTTCGTCCACGTAGCCGACCCTCCCCTGGGACAAGTCGACGGTGCGAAGCTCAAAGGGGAACTCTTCGTGTGGCAGCCACACAGGCCGCGTAGTGGTAGATGTCATTTGTATTCTCCTTGTACCGGTACAGAGCACATGCTCTGTGGCTGGTGGGTGCCCGTCCTCGTCGGTGGTGGTGCGCTGTCGAGGGCGGGCGCTTTCTCGGTCGTTCACCATGATTTCGTAGCAGACACTCCTTTCGGTGCTTCGACGGCTGGCATGACGAAGGTGATGAGCCCGCGCAGCCGGTTCTCAACATCGGTGCTGGTCATCCCATCCTCGGGCCATGTGGCGAACGTGTGGATGATCAGGACGGTGACTTGATACATGCGCCATCCAATCTCTTCGATGTGGAGATGAGGTAGGACGGCGGTGAGGATCGGGAAGAAACGTGAGCGAGTCTCGGCAAATTGGTCGCTTGCCATCTGCCGGATCCACGGGGTCTGGTCGGCGTAGATACGCCCGACGAAATGAGCGGCGGATGGCCTCAGATCTTGCAGCGCTTCGAAGTCCGGTCGAATGAAGGCTTCGAGCACCGCCTCGAGCGACGGGGGGCCGGGGGCACTCTCTGCGATCGACTGCTCGAGGAGCTCGAAGCGACGCTCGTTCAGTGGTCCCACAATCCGGTCGGTGACCCCGCGCAGGACCTCCTCCTTGGACCCGAAGTGATAGTGGATGGCGGCAACGTTGACGTCAGCGGCACGGGTGATCGCCCGAATCGAGGTCCCGTCGAAGCCCTTGGCTGCGAAGAGCTCCTCGGCGGCATCGAGGATGCGCGTCCGCGTGTCTCCCGTGCTCATCGGTGACCTTGGTTCAAACACATGATTCAATCATATGTTTGAATCAGGTGAGTGTCAAGAGCGCGCACCGATAGGTGACCGGTCGTCTCGACAAAAGTGGAGCCATTTTCCCGCTCTTGCCGCTTCGCGGCGGGCCGCTCGGGCCACGGCTCCGCATATGGCCTTCGCCGATACAGACCGGATCGTGCCCCATTTGCTGAGCCTCAAGAGCGCGCATGAGACCGCTAACCCCCAGATTTCCTGGCTTTTCGCTAGCGCGGCCATTGATTCTGTCGCACATTGGGTGTACTATCGAACGTATGTTCGATAGACGATTCGATGTGATCCCACCCGGATTGGATGCCATGGAACCCGGCCCCGTCCTCGCAGGGTTCCTGGCCACCATCGACGTGACCGAACTATCTGGCCACGACCGGATCGTGGTGCTACGAGCCCACCACAAGA